>JALTLI010000084.1 GCA_027005635.1 Alphaproteobacteria bacterium | reverse complement strand
TTTTCCCAGAAGTGATAATTTCTATTACGGAGATTTAACCAGAACAGTTTTAAAAGGTACGCCAAGTCAATGGCACTTAGATGTTTATAACGCAGTTAAAGATGCCCAACAAGTTGGTTGTGATATTTCTAAAAATGGCGTTACAGGTGCAAAAATCCATGAGGAAGTTAACAATAAACTTATTCAACATGGCTTTGATACTGGAATTGATGAAAATGGTGAAAATTATGGTTTTTTTCATGGTACTGGTCATGCTTTAGGGCTTGATGTTCATGATAAAGGTATGGGAGTTCATCCTGCTAATACTGAAGAATTAAAAACAAATATGGTTGTAACAATAGAACCAGGAATTTATTACCCCAATAAAGGTGGTGTAAGAATTGAAGATATTGTAGCAATAACTGAAGATGGTATTGATAATTTAACTACTTTGAAAAAAGAATTGGTTATATAGCAATTTAACTTAACCGTAAAGTTGTTAAGACAAATCACTATATATTAAACACCTGCTGAATAGCCTGTCCAAACTAAAAATATTATGTAGCTTACTATAAATAATATGCCAATTTTTTTAGGGGTGAGAACTTTTAGCATTAACAGTAGTATTGCTGTAGTAAATGCTAACATAATAATGGTATCTATTTTTACATTTGCTGTAGGTAATATTACAAATAACCCACCAGCAGATGAGGCTGCAAGCAAATTAAATATATTACTACCAATTACATTACCAAATACCATATCACCGTGTCCTTTTTTAGCTGCGGCGTAGGTTGCTGCTAATTCTGGTAGGCTTGTTCCTATGGCTACTATTGTTAAGCCAATTATTTTTTCTTGTACATTTAATGACGTGGCTATATTAACTGCTCCGCCAACTAAAACATCTGCACCTAAAATTAAGCCAATCAAACCAAATATTATTCCTAAAAATGGAGGAAACCAATGGTTGGCAATTATTTCTTTAACTTCTTGTTCTGTTTCTTTGGTGATATCTTTAGTTTTGTTATGGTAATTAATTGTATAAACAAGGTAGGATATTAAACAAATTATAAAAATAATACTGGCAATAAAATCTACTTTACCATACCAAAATACAACACTAGTCATTATAACTGTTGCTAGCATTAAACCTGTATATTCACGCCATTTTGTTGCAACATGAATTGGTTTTTTTAATAATAATAAACCAGCCCCCATAACTAAGGCGATATTGGCAATGTTAGATCCTATTACATTACCTAAAGCTAAATCTGTTGCATCTTGAAAGCCAGCAATAGCAACAGTGATTATTTCGGGAGCAGATGTGCCTAAGCCTACAATTAAAATACCAATTAACAAAGGGTTTAAGCCAATTCTGTAGCCTATATCACTAGCACCATTAACTAGTATATCACCAGCCATTACTAATAGTGTTAAACCAACTAAAATACTTATTATATCAATAATTGTATTAGCTGGATTATGTAAATATACTACAATTGCAAAAGCAATAGATACTATAAATATAGGTGTTTTAAATATTTCTAATAAGCCAAATAGGGCACGTATATTCATAATATTTCCTAAATTTATGTATGTTTAGATGTTATTTTAGTTATATATTGCTTTAATATATCTTACAACATTATTATTTATTATTTAAAAATAAAGTAATATATGTTTAAATAATAAATAATAAATAATAATACAGGCGGTTTTCAAAATGCGTAAAGATGCAAAAATTTATATTCTTATAGGATTTATAATATTCATATTAGCTGGTGGTATATTTTCTTTTATTTTGACTCACTCATACCAAGAAATAATATTTGAAAATACTAAAAATGGTATTGCAAGTTTAACTACACAGGCAATTGATACTGCATTCCATAAACAGCAGGCTTCAGCATTAAAAGTAATTGAAGTAACAGCCAGAAATAAACAACTTGGCAAGCTAATAAAAAAGAAAAAACTACCTGAAATAAAAGATTTTTTTGCTGAAGAGTTTGCCCAAAATGCATTTACAGGTGGAGAACTTGAAGCGGTTGGATTTTCTGTATTTACAAAAAGAATGGATTTTATTACCCATGTTAATAGTAATGATTATAAAGTTGCAGATTTTCCTGAAGATATATTAAAAAAATTAAAAGCACGTAAAAAAACTGAACGCTTCAAAGCTTTTTATTTTGATTGGAATTCAAACGGGATACCTGTTAATACAACTATTGTACCAGTTGGTGGTTTACGTTTAAAAGGTTATGTAGCTTTAACTATTTATCCTGCACCATCTTTTAAAGAAATACCTAACATGGTTGGTGGTAATGTTGAAATATATAGTGTAGATGGTAAAAACTTATTAGAAAAATTACATTTTACTAATCATAGTGATGATGATAGTGGTAAACATGGAAGTGATAGTTACCATAATAAAGATAGTTTAGAAATTTATATCCCATACCCAAATAATAATCCTATTATGCAGGTTAAAGTTATCAGAAGTTTTGGTGATTTAATGGGGACATTAAATAGTTTAAGAATAAAAATGTTTTCAGCTTTTGCTTTAATTATGGGGGTTCTTGTTTTTGCTATTTTAATTTTCTTCAGAAAACAAGTTCTTTCTCAAGTTTACTTAGCACTTAATAGAATAGAAGCTATTGCCAGAGGTGATGTTAGTGGAGAAGATGTTAAAGTTACATTAGATGATGAAATAGGTGCAATGGTTAAAGGTGTAAATGTTATGTCTAAAAGCTTGCATAGTTTTGTTAGTATGTTAAATAAATCAACTACAACTCTTAGCTCTATTAGTGAAGATTACTCTGCTACTATTGAAGAAATGAACGGTTCTTTAAATCAAATCAATGAAAATGTTACTAATACATCTGCTATGACTGAAAACATGACTCAAGTATATAATAATAGCCAAAGAATAGCCGATAATATTAGAAGTGGTTTTACTAATATTGAAACTATTTCACAAGAATCTGTTACTCAAGTTATTGAATTAACTGAATTTGCTGATCAAATTAAACAAGTTATTACCATGGTAGATAATATATCTGATCAAATATCATTACTTGCATTAAATGCAAATATTGAAGCAGCCAGAGCAGGTGATGCAGGTTTAGGTTTTGCAGTTGTAGCAGAAGAAGTTAAAAAATTAGCTGAAGAATCAACTAGCGCAACAGCCGAAATTACTAAAAAGGTTCAAACTCTTGTTGATTCTGTTCATACTACACGTAATAATTTAGAAGGTGTTACTACTGTTGTAGAGGAAAATGTTTCTCAACTTGCAGAATTAGATGGTGCAATGAATGAAGTACTTGAATCTAGTGAGGCAATATCTAATAATGTAAGTAATATTGCTACAGCCATGAGAGAACAATCTGAAGCTATGGGAGCAAGTACAGAACAGTTTGTTAAAATTAAAGAAATATCAGAAGATATTAGAGATGAAGCAGGTAAGTTTAAACTTTAATGCTCTATTACATAAGAAATTATAAGTAACTAGTAATTTAACTAGGGGCTATAATACTAAAAATAAAAAAGGGAATAAAAATGAAAAATATTAAAATACTATTATTAGCTTTAACATTTGCTGTTGCAACATTTTCAGTTGCTTTTGCAGGTAAAAAACCATCTCCATTAACTGTTGATGGGGCAACTACAATTAATGCAGATAGAGTTATTGAATTACTAGATGAATATGATGATTTAGTTATTATTGATTCTCGTAAACCATCAGATTTTAAAGCTGCTCATATTGAAGATGCAGAACACCTACCTAATACTGAAACTAATGCTGAAACATTAGCTAAAGTTCTAGAAAGTAAAGATACTCATGTTATTTTTTACTGTAATGGCGTTAACTGTGGTCGTTCTTCTAAAGCTGTTAAAATTGCAGTTTCTGAAGGGTACAAAAATGTATATTACTTCCGTGGCGGAATTGCAGAGTGGAAAGAAAAATCACTACCAATCGTTACTGGTGAGTAATTTAAATTACTATACTAATAAAAAGAGCCTTATAAGGCTCTTTTTTAGTGTTAATTTACTATACAAACAATAATAAAATCCACATAGAAATACACAGCCCAGGGCCAAAAGGTATATGGTTATTTTTAAAAGCAAATAAAGAAATAACCAAAGAAATAATACAAGTAAGCATAATTAAAAATGGTAAATTTATTAAACCAAGCCATGCACCACAAGCAGCCATAAGTTTTATATCTCCACCACCTAATCCTGCGCTTGTTCCTTTCCATAGGTACATGCCGTAAGCTAAACTAAATGGAACTGCAAAACCAACAGCACCACCAATAATAACATCTAAAAATGAAATATTACTAGTAAGAGGAGGGATAATTAGCCCTAAAATTAATAATGGTAAAGTATAAACATCTGGTAAAATAAAATGACGTAAATCAATAGCAATAAGCCTAGCAAAAATACAAGCAATAATAATATATACCCAGTAAGGAAAAATTAAATTTTTAGCAAATAGAATACTAATTATAAATACTATTGTAAGAAATATAGTTAATGGTAAAAAATATTTTTCAGCAAGAATACCTTCTTCAATTTCTTCTTTGGCTATAAACTTTTTTTCAAAACCCCACATAATATTTATTATTTCTAGTTATTACTAGCATACCAAACAGATGCACTAAATGGAGCCTCATTACGTGATGTAGCATTTGATTGATAATTTAGTATACGCCCCCAAGGATCTATAGCATAGCTGGTTGGCAAGTTTATTTCTGTCATTAAATCTTCCATTTCATTTTGAACACCACTAGTAAATGCAGCAGTTGAGCCAGTTACTGTATTATAATAAACTGGGCTAGCATTACTTGGGATAGATTCTGGATAAAAATTATATTCAGAATAAAGAGTTGTACCGCTTGTACAATTAACATTGGTTGGATCTGTTCCACCTTGAGAACATAATGCATCTGCTTCTAGGTATTTTGAAGCTTCATATGAGTTTAGGGCATCAACGACAGTTTTTCCCATATTAATGTATGCTGTAACTCTTTTTTTCTCAATTTCTATGGTGTTGAATTTAATCCCAATATCATCTCCCCCTGTTACCCAATCTGTGTAATCAGCAAGAGATCCAATATTAACAGAGTTATCAGAAGCATTTTTTCCCTTAGAATGAATTGTAACATAGTATATAGTAACAGGTACATTATCTATATTTTGAGTATCACTAACAAAGTTATATACCCAAGACTGTCCCCAAGGATCAGAAGTAAGAATACCTTC
>JALTLI010000083.1 GCA_027005635.1 Alphaproteobacteria bacterium | reverse complement strand
ACTTATATGGATACCACCATTAATAATTAACAGATAATATTGACAGTTAATAGTTTTAATAGCTACAATGCGCCTAAACATAAAATAAGAGCTAAATAATAAATGGCAACAAAAAAACTGAAAATCGCAACAAATACAACTGATACAAAAGAAAGTTTATTAAAAGTATATGAGGATATGCTTTTTTTACGTCGGTTTGAAGAAAAAGCAGCAAATATGTATCAACAGGCAGTTATTGCAGGTTTTTGTCATTTATATATAGGGCAAGAGGCTGTTATAACAGGTTGTAAAGCTGTAACAAAAGATGGTGATGATTATATTACAAGTTATCGTTGTCATGCCCATGCAATTGCTTGCGGAGTTGCACCTGAAAATGTTATGGCAGAACTTGCAGGGCGAGTAGATGGTGTTTCTAAAGGTAAGGGTGGTTCCATGCACATTTTTAGCAAGGAACATCATTTTTGGGGTGGACACGGAATAGTTGCAGCCCAAACATCTATGGGAGCAGGGTTAGCATTCGCCAATAAAATGCAAAAAAACAAAAAAGTATGCTTAACATTTTTAGGTGATGGTGCCGCTAATGCTGGTCAATTTTTTGAAACCTTAAATATGGCAAAATTATGGGATTTACCAGTAGTATTTGTAATAGAAAATAATAAGTATAGTATGGGGACATCTCAACCTCGTTGTGCATCTGGTGAACTATATAAACGTGGTGAGCCATTTAATATCCCTAGCGTTGAAGTTGACGGACAAGATTTTTTTGCAGTTCGTGATGCTATGAAAAAAGCAGTAGACCATGCAAGAAGTGGTAAAGGGCCATATATAGTGGAAGCCCATACTTACCGTTACAGAGGACATTCAATGAGTGACCCTGCCAAATACAGAACTAGAGAAGAAGTAGAAAATTACAGGCAAAAAAATGACCCTATAATAAATTTAACCAAAGTGTTAGAAAAAGATTTTAAGGTTAAAGATGAAGAACTAAAAAGCATAGATAAAGCCATAAAACAACAGGTTGAAGAAGCAGTAGAATTTGCCATTAATTCACCAGAACCAGATGCCAATGAACTTTATACGGATGTATTATAAGGAGATAAAAAATGGCAAGTAAATTCACAATAGTATGCTTTGGAGATAGCCTTGTTGAAGGTGAAGGTGATGAGCAAAAACGCAATGGTTGGGTTGGAAGGTTGCAAGAAATGTTACCAGCTAACATTAATCCAAATAGATGTAGAGTGCTTAATTTAGGCATAGGTGGAGATACAATTCGTGATTTAGAATATCGTATTGGTGAGGTTTTATTGCGTAATCCTGATGTAGTTATTTTAGGTTGTGGAACAAATGATATTTTTATATTTGATGATTTAGTTCATGAAGAAGGTATAGAAGAAAGAAGAGTTTCTTATTATCTTTCACATAGGTCATGGCAACATGTTTTAGATGTGTTAAAAGCTAGTATACCTAAAGTTTTAGTAATGCAAATGCTGTTACCTAAAGAAGTTGATAAAATTAGGAAACATGGTGCTGAAAAGTGGAACAATTTTATTGGTAACTTGTGTGCAGAAAGAAATATCCCTTTTTTGGAAGTTAATAATATGGATACAGAAAAACATTTTAATCCTTGCTTACACCCAAATGCGACTGGGTATACAATTTATGCCGAACAGGTATACAATTTTATAGAAGAGAATAAATGGTTACCAGATGAACTACAGGGGAACAATTAAATGCCACAACTAACATACAGAGAAGCCCTGCGTGACGGAATGTCAGAAGAGATGAGAAATGATAAAAACGTATTTCTAATGGGGGAAGAAGTAGCCAATTACCAAGGAGCATATAAATGTTCTCAAGGAATGTTGGAAGAATTTGGCGCTGATAGAGTTATAGATACTCCAATTGCTGAAGTTGGCTTTACAGGTATTGCTTGTGGTGCAGCCATGAAAGGTTTACGTCCAATTGTAGAATACATGACATGGAACTTTGCCATGCTAGCAATTGATCATATTGTAAATACCGCTGCAAAAACATCATACATGAGCGGTGGCGCAGTTAAATTCCCAATGGTATTTCGTGGGTTAAACGGTGTTGCTGCACGGGTTGGTGCTCAACATACGCAAGATTTTGCTAGTTGGTATGCTAGTGTTCCTGGGCTAAAAGTTATTGCTCCTGCTAGTCCGGCAGATATTAAAGGTATGATAAAATCTGCAATCCGAGATAATTCACCAGTAGTTTGCTTAGAAAATGAACGTCTATACGGTGAAGTTGGTGAAGTTCCAAATGACAAAGATTATATAGTACCAATTGGTAAAGCAAAAATAACTCGTGAGGGTAAAGATGTAACCTTAATAAGTTATTCAATAACCGCCAACAGATGCCTAGAAGCAGCGGAAGAATTAGCAAAAATTGGCATAGATGCAGAGGTGATAGATTTACGCACAATTCGCCCACTAGATGAAGAAACTATTATAAATTCTGTTAAAAAAACGCACCGAGCAGTTACAGTTTCAGAAGGGTGGAGCTACGCTGGTGTTGGTTCAGAAATTATTGCACTTATTAATGATAAAGCCTTTGATTATATTGACGCACCTATAAAACGTGTAACAGTAAAAGATATCCCAATGCCATACGCAAAAAGTTTAGAACAATTGACTATCCCACAAGTGCAGGATATTGTAACTGCAACTAAAGAGGTTTGTTATAAGTAATTTATTTGTAACATACACGCGCGACGAATAAATGTAAAAATTAGCTTATATAGGAATTATACTAGTTAAATAAAAAGGAACTTTAAAATGCCAATCGATGTACTAATGCCTCAACTTTCACCAACAATGACCGAAGGTCGTCTTGCTGGCTGGCTTAAAAAAGAAGGTGAAGAAGTTCAAACAGGTGATGTAATTGCCGAAGTTGAAACAGATAAAGCGACAATGGAAATTGAAGCAACAACAGATGGTATTTTACACAGTATTATTGGTAAAGTAGGGGAAGATATTCAGGTAGGAACTCCTATAGCAGTTTTAGCTGAAGAAGGCGAAAAAGTTGCAAAAGATTACAAACCTAAAATGCCAAAGGCTCATAAAGAAAAAGTTATCATGGAAGTTGAAGATGAGGGGGAAACTAAAGTTGCTCCAGCTCCTGCTCAAGTACAAGCTATGCTTAATCCACTTCCTCAACCTGTAGCTAATAAAAATGCTCCTGTGAAAAAATCACCTGCACATGATGGAGAAATATTTGCAAGCCCTGTTGCTAAACGCCTAGCAAAAGAACTTGGGGTTAATTTAGTTAATATTGTAGGTAGTGGCCCTAAAGGCAGAATTGTTGAAAAAGATGTAAGGCAAGCATCTACTGGTTTTGGTGGCGGTGGAGAACCTACTCGCTACGCTGATGAAGAAATTCGTCATACTCCAATGCGTAAATCAATTGCTGCAAGGCTTACTACGGCTAAACAGTTTGTCCCTCATTTTTACTTAACTTCATCGGTTAATATGGATGCTTTATTAAATGCAAGGGCGCAACTTAACGCTGTATCACCTAAAGATGAAAGTGCTTATAAAATATCAGTAAATGATATGATTATTAAAGCCTGTGCAATGGCACTTAAAAAGAATCCAGATGCTAATGCAGCATGGGGAGAAGAGGCAGTTGTTCGTTACGGTAATGTAGATATTTCTGTGGCTGTTTCAATTGAAGGTGGTTTGATTACTCCAATAATTCAAAATGCAGATCAAAAAAATGTTATTCAGATTTCTCATGAAATGAAAAGTTTAGCTAAACAGGCAAGAAGCGGTAAGCTTTTACCAGAACAATATGAAGGTGGTTCATTTAGTCTTTCTAACCTTGGTATGTACGGAGTAAAAGAATTTAAAGCAATTATTAACCCACCTCAAGGGGCAATTTTAGCTGTTGGTGGTGCAGAAGAACGAGTAATAGTAGAAAATGGTGAAATGGGTATTGCATCTATTATGGATATGTCCCTTTCAGTTGATCACCGTGTAATTGATGGGGCGCTTGGAGCAGAACTTATTCGTGATATTAAGTTTTACCTAGAAAACCCTGTAACTATGATGCTTTAATATGCTAAAACTTAGTAATGCCCGTGTTTTCTAGCTAAAAAACTGTATTTATTGCTGTTCCATTAACTTTAAAATTTCTGTTCTAGTAGGAATACTTTCCTCTGTTCCTAGCTTTTGTACAGATAATGCAGAAGCTGCTCTGGCAAACATAAAGTGTTCCTTCCAGCTATATTCTGGCTTTCTTAACCATGAATATAAGTAACCACCATGAAAAATATCTCCTGCTCCTGTGGAATCTACTATATCTTCATGAGGTATTGAAATTGCTGGTATTTTAGAATGGGTACTATCATTTTCTTCTTGATATACCAACCCATTTTTACCAAGAGTAACCGCAGCAACTTTTATTCCTTTAGCTAATAAAAATTCTAGGGCCTTTTCTGGTGTTTTTCCTAGTTGTTCACAAAAACGTTCCGATACAACTGCTATATCAATATAGCTTAAAAGTTCGTCAACTCCTTCTCTATCATAGCTTCCACCATCTAAAGAGGTTAAAATTCCTTTCTTTTTTGCAATCATAGCATAATATTTAGCAGCAGATGGTTGGTGACCGTCTAGGTGAAGAACTTTGTAATCAGATATATCAACTTCTGGAAAATCTTCTAAATAATTACTGTCTCTACATCGTACAATTGCACGTTTGTCATCGTTGGGCAAAATAAGTGATAAAGAACTTTTTGCAACAGCCCTAGCATGAACACAAATACCAGCTTCGGCAGATTTTTGGAGGATTATTTTACTTAACCAATCATCTGCTATTGGTAAAATTATATCAGCGCTAACACCTTTATTTCTACCAAGTTTCGCCAATGTGAAACAGGCAACAACTGCATTTCCTCCTACACCAAATGCGTAGTTTTGTCCTGTGTGTTTTTCGTCTCCTGTGGGTATATAATCAGTAATAAATGTTACATCTGTATAACCATGACCTATAAAAAGTGCTCTCATATTTTATGTGTATTTCTTTTTTTTGTGATATAGTAATTTAAGTTATAATTTTTACAGTTAGGAACAACCATGTCAAGGAAGCCATTAGTTTATTTAGCAGGATCAGATATTTTTCGTAGTGATGCTGAGACATTTACACAATGCCAAATAGAAATATGTGAAAAATATAACCTAGAAGCCCTTCATGCAGTAAATAATTACACAGATATAGGTTTAACAGATAAAACAAATAAAG
>JALTLI010000082.1 GCA_027005635.1 Alphaproteobacteria bacterium | reverse complement strand
TTCTATATCTGTATCAACACCGTATTTATCTGTAATTTTAAAAACAGAACCTGTCATATCTTTTAAATTATTTTTTGCAAAACGAATAGCACGCTCAATCCCAGACCCACGATTTAAATTACCACTTACGGAGTTGTACATTTTTTGCAATTCTTGTACTTGTTTAACCGCAGAAGATGCAACTTTTTGCATTTCTTGTAGTTCACTAGCCATTCTTGCGTAAGAACCAGGATCACTCACTACGAGAGCTGATGCTTGGTTAATACTTATAAAAATCATACAAATACTAATTATAAATTGTTTCATTTTATTCTCCTCTTAATCTTTTATATATATCTTTTGTACTAGAAGCCCCTGCTTTAGTAACAGCATAAGTAACTCCTGCTCCTGCTGATACTGCTGTAACAGTATTTGCAAACATGTTCATAGTGCGACTAAAGTCAGCTCCAAGTCCTGTTGAAGCACCACCTGTTAAGTGTGAAGCCATATCACCAACACGAAGTAAAATCATATAACCGATAAACCCTACAAGAATTAATGGAATATAAATTTCCATTAAAGCCCCCGTTGCATCTTCTTTTAAATCTAAATATCTGGTCATTTTATAAATTGAATCATTCATAAAATAAGTGGTAATCCCAAGAGCGATTGAAGCAAGGACTGGAATAGTTAAATAGTTAAATACACTTTTTATCCATTGATTAAAAGTAGGACGAGTAACTTTAAATGGGTAAAAGGCAAGCATTATTGGCATTAAAGCAAAATATACGTGGAGGGCAAATAATGCGTAAGCAAATATAAATGTAAAATATAATAAATAAAAACCAAATACTAAAATCAAAACTACAGCAAGTAAACCACCTTTAAAAACCCCTGCAATATTAGTAATTCCTTCAGAATAATAATCATATATTACCCCGCTAAATTCTAATATCTTTCGCATCATTGCTTCAATAGAATTTATTGCACTATATACTTGAGTTAAACTATCTCCGTTATCTAGTTTTAAAAAACTTATAGTACTAGTATTATCTGAAAATATATTTAATGCCCATGCACTAAAGCCGTAAAAAGTGGTTATTAACCAATCATACGTCCAACTAATAACCACATTCTTTTCTGTACCAAGAAAATAGTAAAGTAAAGTTATTACAGCTAATTGTTTAATTATTAAACCATAATTAAGAGGTTGTCCAAAATATGAGTTAAGAGCGTAAAAAACTAACCATAAAACGGCTAAAGTTCTTAATATTTTTTGTACTGGTTTTACAAGGTTAGGATACATTTTATCCCAAACAGCATAATCCAACCCTTCATACACAGTTTTAAGTAAATTTGCAGCAATACCATTTTCTCCTTGGTTAGCATTTACAACTGTAAGATTACCAACATTTTGGGTTGATACACTAGAACTACTGCCAAATTGTGCATTAGCAGATATTGGAGTAAATATTAAGAATCCTATTAATAAAAGAAGGATAAATTTCATTATCTAATCCCTCTGCCTTGGGATCTTCTATTTTTCTCCCAACGATCCAATTCTTTTTTACGTTCTTCACTTAAAATATCATTGTAAATAATAGGACTTCTTTTTAAAGGTACAGCTCTGTTCTTACCAGTAGTAGCATCATAATAACGAGGGTTATGTATTAAAACATCTGTTTTTGCTTCATCATTAATCGCATCTAAGGCAACTGGATCTAAATCTAAGAACTTATCAGTAATAGATTTTGTTATTTTTGGAGCTGAAGGTGTTTTCCCTTCAAGTGTTGCCACACTAGAAACAGCCGTTTTATTTAATTCAACTTGTTTTGAAGGATTATCATTATCATACATTACTAAACAGCAGTCTTTTACTATTGCTGTTGTTTGTTGGTTATCATCAACCTCAATAAAGCCACTAGAACCACGCACACCAATAGTTGCTGACATAGTTTTATATTTAACCTTTGTTGGGTCTAATTTAGCAATTAAACCGTCAACAAAACCAATAATACCTTTTTCTATTTTCATTTCAAAAACTGGAGATGCTTTTGAATCATTATATTTCAATAATGCAATAGAACTATTGGGAGCAATTGTAATAAATGAATTATCATTAAACTTAATATGAGCGTAACTTTCTTTACCTGTCGTTATTTTAGAAGTTTTACTAACTTCCATATTGGCACTTGCTTTAGCATTATTAAGGTTAACATCACCTTTTATAAAAATTAGTTTACCTATTTTATCTTCACCACAACCAGTAATGCTTATGGCTATTAATGCTACTATTATTAATGATCTTTTCATATTTCTATCTCTTTTTTTAATTACAAGGGTAAGCTTCAAGTAAAATAATATTACCATTAGTATTTTTTTCTACTTTAGCAAAAAACACTAGCCCTTCTTCAGTTTTTTCATCTCCAAAATCAATTTTACAGTCTTTAGCACCGTAAAAGTTTTTATATTTTGTATTAAATTTACCCTTTTCTTGGGTAAAAGCAAGAAAGCTTAAGCGTTCTTGTGTTTTAATATCACGACATAAAAGGTGTATAGCAGGAAGTTTACACCATACTTTGTGTTCAAGCAAAACTTGATAAACACCAGTAGGCATATCTTTTTTATATAAACTAAATTCAATATCTAGTTCTTTGGCTTGTTTTTGAGTTAAAGCCCTCATTTATACGTCTTTCTTTATACATAGCAATATTATTAGTATAGGTACTTTTTTATTTATTTTCAAGGTTTTTGTTCCATTTTCCTTGCTTCTAATAAACTATTATTCCCAGTATCTTTTTTATCCACCTTAAATATAAAGATAGTATTTTTTTCAATATCTTCAGAACCAAAATCAATTTTATAGTCTTTAGCACCGTAAAAGTTCTTATATTTACTCTTGTTATTTGTTTTTTCTTGTTTAAACACGATTATAGAAAACTTTTTCCCATTATCCTTATTGCAACACAATAGTTGTATTCCTACAGGATCACTCCAAACTCTATAATCTATACTAACTTTATATTTTCCAGCTAGTATTCTTTTTTTATAGTGTTTAAAATTAACTCCTAAAGCATTTGCCTCACCTTCACTTAATACTTTTTCATCTTCCTCTGGAAGATCTGCTTCAGGCTCTTTTTGAGCCTCTGCTTCAACTGCATTTTGCAGTTCTGTCTTTTCAGGCTTTGCCTCTGCTTCAGCCTTCTTAGGCTCTGTTTCATTCGCTAGAGGCGGATCTGGTTCTATATATCCTTCACTTAGCTTAATTACATGAGGTAATAGCTTTGGTTCAGGTTTAATAGGTGGAGGTAGTGGTTTTTTACCTTTAGGATAGCCACGTTTTAAATCATTCATCATTTTTTTATCTTCAAAGAAATAAGCAGTTCTTGCAAGAACAGGTTTTGCAAGAAAACCTTGAGATAAAATAAGAGTGTTTTCTTTGGGTAAATTCATTATATCTTGAGCTGTAAATAAGCGTAAACCTTCTTGGCTTGTAGATTTACTACCTTTACTTTTACCACTTTGTTTGCTTTCAGATACTCGTTCTTCTGTTTTGTTACCAATAGTTTTAGAAACTCTTTCTGCTGTATCGTAATTATTTTGTCTAAAAATTACTTTATACGCAGTATTGGTATCAAAGATTTTAGTTGTAGCTAAATCATAAACAGATTCAATTTGAGCATAGTCTTGAGCAAGAAACATAGCGTTTACATTATATCCACGAGATATTTCAGGTAATGTTTTAATTACCTTTAATTTACCTAAGCGAGTAAATTCATCTAAAAGAAGAGTTACACGATAATCATCATCTTTTGGCATAGTTGATAATAATGTATTAGCAAATACTTCAAATAGTAGTGTTACAAGCCCTTTAAGGCGATCTCTATCTTCATCACGAACAACAACATAAAGAGTAATAGATTCTTTTCTAAAATCTTCTGGTATAAGCTGTGTTTCACCGCTTGTATTTTCAGCAATAGTTTTGTCTGCAAAAATATTCATGTGTTGATTAAGTGTTCCAAGAACCCCTGCCCATTGTTCAGAACCACCAGAAGATACGGTTATAGAATTTAAATCATTAATAAAGTCTTCGGGCATTAAGTCACCATTTATGCCAGTTTTTCTGTAAGGACTTGATTCTAATGTAGCTAAATTAGGGTCATCTTTAATTAATTCTAAAACATCTTTAACTGTAGCATCACTTTTCATATTTCTAGGATCAATACCAATACGCATAAATTCTAGTGCTGTTAAGAAATCTTTATTAGATGTTATCATTTTATAAACGGTTGGTAGGCTTGAATCACCTTCTTTCCAACAAAGCCATTCTGCTACAAATATGAATACTTGACGAGCTGTATCGTTAAAAAACGCCCCTTTAGAATTAGTATCTTTTGGAATGATCGTTGTACCTACATTTTCAATATAGCCACGTAGTTTACCAAAATCTATAGCACCGTTCTCTTGAGGTAGTAATTTTCTAGATAAAGGGTTAAACCTAGCAGTTTTGCTTTTAACTGGGTCAAAAGCTACAACTTTACTAAAATTACTTCTCCATTTATTTGTTGTTTCAAACATTTCACCTTTAGGATCATGGCAGATAATAGAGTGTTTTAAGAAATAAAGGTTCGGTATAACAAGTCCACTTGTTTTACCTGTTCCTGAAGGAGCTAGAATTAGAACACTTAATGGATCTGTAAAACGTAAATAATTATACTCTCCTCCGTCTTGAATCCAATTATTTAAACCACCTTTTTTACCAATGGCACTTTTATTGTTAGCAGATCTTTTACCTAGTAAAATACCCTGTTTATTTTTAAGTCCCATGGCTTTAATATCTGCATTACTAGCTATTTTCGCATAACCGTATTTATCTTTTTCTTCTTTAATTAAGAATGGTAAAAAGAATATTAAAATCCAGATAGAAATAGCACTAAGGTACGAGGCAGAAGAGTGAATAAAACCAGTAAACCCAACACTTATGATGTAATTATAAAAATATAATAAATCAAAATGATTGCTAGGGTAGAAAGCATAGGTAATAATATTTAATATTAAATAAATAATTATAAATCTTATTTTTCTACAATAGCATATTTTTTCTTACCTTTCCTTAAAAGTAATATATCATTTATAAATTCTGGCTTAGTATCAAAAGATTCAACTTTTTTCTCATTTACATAGATTGCACCTGATTTAATATCTTTTTTAGCTTGTCATCTAGAAGGAGCCAATCCTGTATTTACTAACAAATCAAGTAAATCTTCTCATTCATACTTTTTACCTCAAACTTCTTTTATAA
>JALTLI010000081.1 GCA_027005635.1 Alphaproteobacteria bacterium | reverse complement strand
GTACACCAGTAATTTCCACAGCTGGTTTTAACCTTTTAAAGCTAGAAGATGCAGGTAAATCAACAATAATGCCATGGATTTTCTTGTTCATAACACTAATTTCTACAAACATACCAATTTTTGGCTTGGCTTGGCTATCCCAGAAATAATCAAGAAGTTTTGGCAAGGCTAACGGCACTGCAACACGAACGACACAGGGTTTTGTATCTATTAATAGGCTTTTTTGTGATGTATGTGCATTATCCATTATTAAATGTTACTCTAACATAGAAATAAAAAGAGGGTGCTGATTTTTTAAAACCGCACCCCAACGAGCAAGAGGGAAGTGGGATAAAATTATTTAATTTCATCACCTTCACTATATAAGATATGGTGATTAAATTATTTTATACCAAGTCTTGTAATATTTTTTTTTGCTACTAGTGATATTGTTAAAAACTAAAAACTTGGGGGAACCATTGGATAATCAAGCAAAAATAAACATAAAGAAAACACAAAATAATATTTCAGAAACTGACATATTAGAGTTTTTAGAGAATAATTCGTCATTTTTTATGTTTCATGAAGAATTAGCAGAAAAACTAGAAATGCCTGCTAAAAAGGCTAAAAATATAGTTAATATAGATGCCTTTGAAGCAAGTAAGTGGAAAAAACGAGCCCAAAAGCTAGAAAAACAAAATGAATTATTAGTAAGAACATCTATTTTCAACCTAGAAAGCGAAGGTTTATTGCATGATGTTATTGTAGAAATTGTTCGATCTACAACCATTGAGGAACTTAAAAATATTCTTAATGTTCATCTTAAAGATGGTATGGAGCTTGATAAAGTATCTTTATTTATTATTGGTGAAACAATTACCGCAGAAAAATTAGAGGATTTATTTAGTGGTAATGAAAATGTAAAATTACGCACAATATATTCTAGTGAGGACGCATTTATGCATAAACCGCTAGAAAAAGATATTGCATCAGATGCTTTGCTAAAACTTGAAATAGATGGAGAATATTACGGCATGCTTGCTTTAGGCAGTTTAGATGAGTCTCGTTTTCACGCTGGCCAAGGTTCTGAGTTACTTAACTTTTTTGCGCGTATTTTAACTGTTCAGGTTAAAAAGTTATTAGGTTAAATATTATGATTGAGGATTTTATAACCTATCTTCAAACAGAAAAACGTTATTCTGAAAATACTATAAATAGCTACAAAAGAGATTTAACAATCTTTATAGATTTTATCCAAAAACATAGCGGAAAGAAAATTTCTAAAAAACTAATAAAAAATATTACAGCACAGGATATCCATGGGTTTTTAGCATTTTTAATTAAACAAAAATCAAAATCTAGCGCTAACAGAAACCTAACTACGGTTAAAAGCTTTTATAAATTTTTAGCTAGTCATAAAAACATTGAAAATGCCCAAGTTATGGCTGTTAAAAGTATTAAAAATACAGGCTTTGCACCAAAATCCTTAACTTCATCACAAATGCAAGAAGTGTTAACTAATATTAAATCCAAGCTAGATAATAAAAATAATATTCAGCAATATGTAATTTTTATTTTATTATATGGCTTAGGTTTAAGGGTTAGCGAAGTAGCAAATTTAAAATACCAAGATATAACAAGCGAAAATCTAATAATTACAGGTAAAGGTAATAAACAAAGAAAGCTACCTATACCAGATTTCATAAAAAAAGCATTAAAACTTTTACCAGTAGCAAGTTCCGATGATTATTTATTTTTAACTAAAACAGGTAAGCAAATTTCACCGCGCAGTATTCAGTTAATGGTGCAAAAAACTCGTAATATTCTTGGTTTACCTAGTTATTTTACTCCCCATTCATTTAGGCACAGCTTTGCTACTCATTTATTGGAACAAGGGGTGGATATTCGCATGGTGCAGGAATTATTAGGGCATAGTTCTTTAAGCACAACCCAAAGATATTTAGCAGTTAATAGCCAAGATATTATAAAGGCACATATAAAAAACCACCCTTTAAACTTATAGTGAATTCAATTCACTATAACCAAAAATTAATTTTTTAAGTTTATCTGTAAGCTGTTAAATCACCATCTGTACTTAAAAAGTATAAAGTTCCATCTGCAACAACAGGTGCAAGATCTGTATCATCTGGCAACTTAACCGCGCTTAATGCCTTACCAGTTTGTGGAGAAAAAGATAATGCAAAACCATTAGATGAATTAACAATTAACCTATTTCCAGCAAGTATAGGGCCTGCCCAAGATATTTTACCTTCAAGTTTTTTGTTTAAGCCAACTTCTAGTACTTTGCGTAAATTAGTTATCCATTTAACTTGCCCGCGCTGACGGTGCATAGCAACAAGAGTATTATTTTCAGTTACAATATAAATCATATTACCTGCCACCCATGGTGTTTGAGTTGCCGATATTTTTTGGCTCCACAAACGGTTACCAGTACCTAAATGAAACGAAGTTAATTGACCATTATGATTAACAGCATAAACAACATTACCAGCAATAACAGGTGATGCTTCAATATCAACTAATGAGGAAAATGGGTCTCCTCCAACAGTTAAAGATAATGAATCATGCCATAAATAACGACCATCAGATGTACGCAAAGCATAAATTTCACCACTAGAATATGGAACAATAACAACGCCCTTAGAAACAGCAGGCGTTGCTCCACCTAAAATGGCTAACCCCTCTTCAATGCTAGAATGAGTCCAGATTAATGAGCCATCTTTAGTTGATAAAGCGTAAATATGGTTATCATAAGTTAAAATAAATAATTTATCTTCTGCAAGTGCCGGAGCAGAACGAATTGGTGAACCTATATTAACTTGCCACACTTTTTTACCTGTTTGAGGATTATAAGCAACAACATCACCACTACCAGCTGTTACATATAAATATTTACCTACAGCTAAACCACCAGTAAATACAAGTAAATCTTCTTCTTGTGTTTCCAGTTTTGTTTTCCAAACAAGCTTACCTTTATTTGTTGAACGAGCCATAATTTCACCATCTGTATTTATAGTATAGACAAGTTTTTCACCAACAATTGGAGGATTTAACAGCTTTTTATCATCATCACTACCACTACCAATTGATTTAGACCAAGCTTCTTTAACTTTTTTAGCAAGCTTTACATTTTTAGGATAATGAGCAGAGTTAGCATAAGTTTGAGGCCAAAAAGGAGTCAAATTTTCCTTAGGCAATTCAACCTTAATTCTTGCAATAGATTTATCTACATGAAGCTCATCACTATTAAATAAAACGTCTATGCGCCTACCTTGCAGTGGCTGTTTAATTTTTTCACTACAGGCTGTAATACTAGTAGCAAGTAAAATAGTTGCAAGTAAACTTAATTTTAACTTCATGAATTTTCACCAATTATTTTTTTTGTGTTGCTTTTATTGCCTTAATTCTCATTTCTGCACGATTACGCATAGCAGGGTTTATTTCCTTAGATTCAACAATACGTTCATATAATGCAATTGCTTCAACCTTAGAATTATTATTTTCAGCAAGCATAGCAAGCATTTCTAGTGCTGAAAGTTGGAATGGACTATTTGAATTATCCAAACTAGTAAAAATGGTTTTGGCTTGCTCTGGGTTAGTTGTCATTAAAATCTGACCTTCAAAAAATGTAGCAATATCTTTATGAAGAGTATCCGCATCAGGATCATTTTTTAAGGCACGAATTTTACTTAATGCAGTTTTAAAATCATCTTGAGCTAGAGCAGCTTTAGTTAATTCAATATCACCGAGCATACGGTAACCAAATGCACTATCTTTAATAATTTCATTAATCGCAGATTTTGCTTGTTCTGGAGTTTCTGATTGCGCAATTTTCCACCAACTTTCAGCCTGAACAGCAAGGCTAGCTTCCTTTTGTTGAGTATAATAAGTTATACCACCAACAGCAATAAACAACCCTGCAACACTTACATATACAGCAAGTTTATATTTTTTCCATAATTTAGCCATTTTTTCTTGATGTAAAAAATCATCAACCTCTTTTAAAAATGCAGTTGGTTCTGATACTGGTTGTGGGTGTTTGGGGTGCTTTGTTGTCATTTTAATTATATCTCTTTATCCATAAAGTTAATTAGTTTAATAAGATTATACTTTTACCTTATTTTACACTTGGAATCAATCCTTATAGTTATTATAGTCATTTAATATTTACCTTGAAATAGTTTATAGCAAGGTATACAATGAGTTTAGGTATAACAAACTTTTTCTTTCTTTTTATCACATTTAGGAGCATTTATCATGCCTAATTCAAAAAATTTACACACAGCAGATAAAGAATTTGTAGAGACTGTTCTAGAACAATTATCCGAGCTTGCACTATCTAGAAATGATCATATCAGTGATATGGAGTTTACAGATGCACTAGTAGTAGTATTACAAGCAAATGTTACCATTGGAGACATAGCAACTGTACTTGGTATAAGAGCTTATACTGTTGAAACGTGGTCTTACGGGCAACCTCTTTCATCTACTACAATTAAAAAGAAAAATATAATAGAGGTAATGAAAAACTTATTAATAAAAAGAAATTTTGTTGAATGAAGTAATAACCAGTAAAAATAAAAACCACCATTTAAATGGTGGTTTTTATTTTTTTAATAAACAGCCAAAAGTTTTTTAGTATAACTATGTTTTGGCTTGCAAAAAACTTGGTTAACCGTACCATTTTCAACAATTTCACCTTTATGCATAACCATTACTTTATCTGAGATTTGTGATACAACCCGTAAATCATGAGAAATAAATAAATAGCTTAAATTATGAATTTGTTTTAAATCATTAAGCAACTCCAAAATATCTTTTTGAATTGAAACATCAAGAGCAGAAACAGCTTCATCAGCAATAATTATATCTGGTTTTAAAGCTAAGGCACGGGCTATGCAAATACGTTGCCGTTGTCCGCCAGAAAAGTGATGCGGGTATTTAAAGTAACTATCTTTTGCTAATTTACACTGCTCTAATAACTCTTCTACCTTTTTACGAACTTCTAATTTTGAACAAATATTTTGCGCTTTTAATCCTTCACCAATACTTTCCCCTATTGTCATACGCGGATTTAACGAAGAAAATGGATCTTGGAAAACCATCTGGATATTTTTACGAAATTCTGAAATATTTTCTTGGATATTTTTATTTTTATAAAAAACCTCGCCACTTTTAGGCGTATATAAATTTAATATACAGCGAACTAAAGTAGATTTACTACTACCAGATTCCCCAACAATACCAATAGTTTCACCTTTATGTAGCTTAAATGATATATTTTTCAAAACC
>JALTLI010000080.1 GCA_027005635.1 Alphaproteobacteria bacterium | reverse complement strand
CTTGTACTCATATATTTCCATTTTGTAAATGAGCAGATTATTTGCATAACCTGTCTCATTTCTAAACTTCCGTGTATATGCAGAAACGCATAGTTCTGCACTCCGTGCATCAAGCCTTGTGGGAAACACTAGCCCTTCTGCAGCGGTAGCATTAAAAGAAGTAACCAACATAGCCATAACGGCTATAATTTTTAAAAAAATCATATTTTTTTCCTCAGTTAAATTCAGCGGGCAAGGGTAAACCTTGCTTGTTTGATTCGATTACAAGGCTTTGTAACCGTTTGTATTCTTGGTAATATTTTATTTTAATATTAGCAAGAATTTCAGGTGTTGCGCCTCCAACTCGGCAAGCCTCCACAATATCTGCGTAAGCCAATTGCTTGCGGTATTCTAGTTGGTTTTGCACCTTTTGGCGCTGAAAACCAGAATATCCATGAGCTTTCATTGCACCAAAGAGTGCATCATCAAACTCCTCAGAGTTTTTTTTGATTTCACTAATATGAGGCATAGCACACTCCTGTGTGCTAGTTAAATATCCTCCTCCGGTGCTTGCGCAACCAGAGAAAAATATAGTTAAAAGAAGGGTTAAAATTTTAGCAATGCTGTTCATTGCACAAGTCCTTTGGCACGCTTTGCGCACCTGTAAAGAAACGGGAAATACATATTTAATTAAATTTACCTATTTATGGGGATTGTCTGCTAAATTTTCAAGCTTTTTTTTGCAAAAAAGCCAGATTAATTAAAATCTGGCTTTTTGAGGCTATTTATACGCTATAGCTTTATATAATTTAGCTAAATCAAGTAAGTATTGCGCAAGCAATACTGTAGATAATGTTTGTATCTCTGATATATCCTTTTCATGACACACCAGTATTATTTGATTAATAAATACATCTTTGCCAAACAATAAGGTTTTCCTTGCCTGTATCTGATACTTTTCATCATACCCTTTTCTCTTTAACATATCAAAAAACTCTTTGTTAAAAGGCTTTGTTTTAACATCAAAATTATTGATATTATCATCAACACATTTAATAGCAAGAACAGGAGATAACGTTATAACAGGTATAGCAACAGGTTTTTCTACAGGTGTATTTTCTTTAACTTTTACAGCAGATGAACACCCAGAAATAAGTAACATAGTTACTAAAATTATTAGTTTTTTCATTGTAGTATCCTTTAGGTACATGAAATACCTAATTAAAAAAAAGAGAAAGTTTATATATAGCATATATAATATCTTTTTAGCCATATTTGCAAATTAATTATTAAAAACTGTAACGTACATAATGTAAGAGAACAAAAGAGGAAAGCAATAAATCCTTTTTACCAGTTTTTTAATTTTTTTTCGCTGGAGTTTCTCTTTAGAGCTATGAATATAACCTCTCATGTTACCTTTCAAAATATTCATAGCTCATTTTTTAACTTTATAAACCTAAAGGAGCAAGCCAAATGGCAACAATCCCAATTAATGATACAGCCCCACGTATTGCCTATACAGCAAGCGCAGGGCAAACAGTTTTTCCATACCCGTTTTGGATAAACGCAGAAGAAGATATTAAAGTTTACCAAAATGGCACTTTACTAACTTTAACAACAAACTACACTGTTTCCACAATATTAGAACCAACTGGTGGTAATGTTACACTTTTAACAAGTGCATCTTTAAATGATGAAATTGTTATAGTAAGAGACATTCCTATAAAAAGAACTAGTGAATTTCAAACTGGCGGAAGTTTTCAGGCATCTGTTTTAAATTCCAGCCTTTCTAAGCAAGTGGCAATGCTTCAACAAGTGGAAGATAATCAATCCAGATCTCTGCAACTTAATCAATCTGATACATTTAACGGAGATATGAACCTCCCCAAAATTACAGCAGATAAATACTTAAAAGTAAAATCTGATACCACAGGCTGGGAATTAGTTAGCGCACCTGTATCTGCTACAACGGGGGTAACACTTAGCGCAGGTGATGCCTATAAACTTGTTAACGTAAATGCTACAGAAAATGATTTTGATATTATTTCTTCTGTGGGTAATAGTGGTGAAATACTTACTAGTAATGGTTCAGCATCTGCACCTAGTTGGCAATCACCTCCAGCAACACAAAATGGTGCATTTCATGCAATTTTAGGTGCAAACCAAACAATTACAACCACAACATTAACTAAAGTTTTATTTGATACAATATTATATGATAAAAACAATAATTATGATAATACAACCAATTATAGATTTACCCCAACTATTGCAGGAAAATATTTTATTTATACTAAAGTTTTATATTTAAATCCTTTAGTTGCCGATAGATACGGTTATTTATATATTCATAAAAATGGCTCTCAAGTTGCCCAATCAGTTGTTACTCACCCTACAGATGATGCATCTTCAATTATGTGCAATACAGTAATAGATTTTAATGGAACAACAGATTACATAGAAGTTTATACATTTCATAACAATGGCGTAAACCAAGATTTATACGGATACTCTACAGCAGATTTCTGTAACTTTGGTGCAATAAAAGTAACATAAAGGAAAATAAAAACATGAACTATTTAGCAATTTACAGATACCTACAAAACAATGGAGAAACTAATATTGAAAAACTATTTTCATTAAAAGATGATGGCATAGGTGTATATATTGATACATGGAATAGTCAGCTTCCCAAACCAACTCCAGATGAATTAAATAATATTCAAACCACTTTAGATAATGAAGCCCTAAAAAACCAATATAAAACAGATAGAAAAGCAGAGTATCCATCAATAGGAGATCAACTAGATGCTTTATGGAAGGGCGGAACAGATGCAACCACAATGAAAACAATTATTGATAATATTAAGCTTAAGTATCCTAAATAAAGTTTGATTACTAATATATAGTAATCAATAATCACCCCTTAGCTAAAGGATGAAAAGTTTCTAGCGTATAACGTTTGCTCTCATCTTGTACTAAGGTATAAATTTGCGTTGTTGCAATATCTGTATGCCCAAGCATAACTTGTACTAAACGTAAATTAGTACCATTTTCTAGCATATGAGTAGCAAACGTATGCCTAAACCCATGAGGAGACACTTTAAATTTACATCTATTACCAGCCTGTTGGACTAGTTGAAAAATTCTTTGTCTGCTCATGGGGTTTCCTTTATAACCAGCAAACAACCAATCTCCACAATTAGGAGTTAAAATATCTCGGCTATTATTAATATAATTTCTTATTGTTCTTGATGCTGTTTTACCAAGTGGTACAATTCTATCTTTACCACCTTTACCACGTACTCTTAATGTTTGTCCATCACCTTGTAAAAAATCTTGGATAGTTATTGTTGTTAATTCGCTAACTCTTAAACCTGTGGCGTACAATGTTTCCATTATTGCTTGTAAGCGTATTTTTTCTTGTTTATTTAAGGTATCACCACCTTTATTTAAAAATTCATCCATTTCAACAAAATGCATAGCTTTAGGTAAAGTTTTTGGTATTTTAGGCATTTCTATAAAAGATGCAGGATTTTTTTTAATTACATTACTAATAATCATAAACCTAAAAAATTGGCGAATAGTTGTTAAATGACGCGCCTGAGTACGCGGAGATTTCCCCTTTTTTACCATCTCAACAATATATTGCTGAATATGTTTTTGTGTTATTTTTTCTATACTCGGAGATTTTTTTGCAAACTGTTGTAAATCTAATTTATAAGATGAATAAGTACCTTTTGCCACACCCTCAACACTAATGATGTGGTCTAAAAAAGTATCTATATGATGCAGTTGTAATGGCATAATAGCTATTTTATAGTAATTAAAATTAAAAACCACTAGAAATTTAATAAAAACTAATATATTAATAGCACCATGGAAAACAATATACATTTTTTGGATTTTGAACGAGCAATACAAGATGTTGTAGAACGTACAGAAGAAGTTAGACAATTAGCCAAAGATGGCCGTACAGACTTACCAGAAAAAAACCTAGAAGAAGAGATAGAACGCTTAGAAATAAAAGAAAAGCGCGTTACCCGTATGATATATAGGGATTTAAGCCCTATGCAAAAAGTGCAAGTTGCGCGTCATCCTAATCGTCCTCAACCTAAAAGCTATATTGATGCCATTATTACCGATTTCACCCCCCTTGCCGGAGACAGAAGATTTGCAGATGACAAAACAATTTTAGCAGGCATAGGTAAATTTAACGGTAAAAGTGTAGCAGTTATTGGTACAAGAAAAGGTACAACAACCGCTACAAGAGTAAAATTTAATTTTGGTATGCCAAAACCAGAAGGTTACCGCAAAGCCATGAGAATTATGGATATGGCAGAAAAATTTAATATGCCATTAATAACTTTTGTAGATACCCCCGGAGCATTCCCAGGGATTGAAGCAGAAGCTAGAGGTCAAGCAGAGGCCATTGCTGCATCAATTGAAAAACTACTTTCATTAAGCGTACCAGTTATAACATTTATTACTGGTGAAGGTGGTAGCGGTGGGGCATTAGCAATAGCCGTAGCAAACCAAGTTTATATGCTAGAACACAGTATTTATTCAGTTATTTCACCAGAAGGATGCGCCAGTATTTTATGGAAAGAAGCAACAAAAGAAACAATCCCACTTGCTGCCAACGCCTTAAACTTAACTGCTCAAAACCTTTTAAAACTAGAAGTTATAGACGGTGTTATCAAAGAACCAGTTGGTGCAGCACACAAAGATGTAAACTTAATAACTAAAAAGGTTTCTAAACAAATAAAAGAAGCTCTTGCAGATTTAGCCAAAGAAAAAGATTTAAAACAACATCGTTATAATAAATTTATTTCTATGACTCGCTAACTAAACTTCACGTATTTCAGTAAGTAAAAAGTTGTTACTTTCAATTTCAAAGTTGGTTTGCTGTTGAGAATCAATTGAACGAGCACGGATAACTTCTTGCCTAACTTTTTCTGCAAAAACATTGCTTTTAGCTAATTCTTCACTTACTGCAACTGCTAATATTTCTGCCATTTTAAGCTCTAAAACTCTGCTAAAATATGCTGGCATTGCTGTTTCTTGTGGTCTAAATTGGTAGGTAATATTAAGCTCTGGTTGGTTAGAATAAATTGCGTCTTCATAAATTGAAAACTCACCTCGCTCTGCTTCAATAACTCGTAAAAAACCACTAGGTAATTGGTAAGCATAACTGTAACCATACAAAGGCTTATCTGTTAGTTTTGCAAGCTTTACCTGCCCCAAAGAAAACCTCCAAGGGTGTTGTTGCAATAAACTATCTCTGGTAGTTGGGTATAAATTTGCGCAAAGTTTAGCCTCTCTGGTTTCATCAGAAAAAGAACTAATTTCATCTGCCCCTATCATTAAAAGAGCAGATGTACATATGGAAATACTTGTAGACATAAGAAAAACTTTCTAATTAATATATTTAATTAATAAAACT
>JALTLI010000079.1 GCA_027005635.1 Alphaproteobacteria bacterium | reverse complement strand
TTGCAGCTAGGGCGTCAGATATATAATCGCCGTTTAAATTCATGGTTGCAACAACTGAATATTCTGCTGGACGAGTTAAAATTTGCTGTAAAAATGCATCTGCAATAACATCTTTAATTACAATTTTTCCTTCTGGTATATTCCAGCTTACATCTTCTGCTACTACTACTTTATCTGAGTATTCTTTACGTGCAACATCGTAGCCCCAAGTTTTAAATGCTCCTTCGGTAAATTTCATGATATTACCTTTATGAACTATTGTTACAGACGGTAAATTTTTATCAATTGCATAATCAATTGCTGCACGCATTAAGCGTTCTGTACCTTCTTTAGAAATTGGTTTAATACCAATACCAGAAGTTTCAGGAAAACGGATTTTTGTAACTCCCATTTCATCTTGTAAAAATGAGATTAATTTTTTGTTTTCATCAGTTCCTGCTGCAAATTCCACACCTGCGTATATATCTTCAGAGTTTTCACGGAACACAACCATATTTGTTTTTTCAGGTTCTTTTACTGGGCTTGGTACACCTGCAAAATAACGCACAGGACGTAGGCAAGTGTATAAATCAAGTTCTTGGCGTAAAGCCACGTTTAAAGAACGAAAACCACCACCAATAGGGGTAGTTAGAGGGCCTTTTATACCAACTAAATATTCATCAAGTGCATCTAAGGTTTCTTTTGGTAACCAAACTTCTTCAGCGTAAACATCATTAGCTTTTTCACCTGCAAATACTTCCATCCAAGAAATTTTTCTCCTGCCAGAATAAGCTTTCATAACTGCAACATCTAGTACATGTTTGGCAGCTGCCCAAATATCTGGGCCAATTCCATCTCCTTCAATAAAACATACAATTGGGTTGTCTGGTACATGTAATTTACCAGCTTCCATTGTGATTTTTTCACCGCTAGGGATTTGAATTTTATCGAATGCCATTAAAATAACCTTTATAATTAATATCAAGTCATTTATAACAGATATATGATTTCAAATCATTAAATATTTATTAATTATATTTGATACATATCAAATACGTAGTATAGTTTTTACCTTACAATTATTGAGACTTTGAAGCTGGCTCAGTTAAACCGCAAGGCATATTGGTTCAGCCGAAGATAATAATATCTTCCGGGTTAATTATGGAAACATTTTAGCCTCCCGAATTTGGAAAGGAGTCATGTTTGAAAATGAATTTACAAGACCAAGATGGGCGTAGTTTCCCATATTTACGGTTATCTGTTACTAATGTGTGCAATTTTAGTTGTACTTATTGCTTGCCTGATGGTTATCAAAAAACTGGGCTAGAAAAATCAGAACTTTGTGTTGATGAAATACGGCGTTTAGTTACAGCTTTTGCTGGTATGGGAACCCATAAGGTTCGCTTAACAGGCGGAGAACCAACTGTTCGTAAAGATCTAATGGAAATAGCAAATGCTGTTGCTAATATTGATGGCATTAACAAGCTTGCAATTACTACAAATGGCTACAAACTTAATACTAAAGCTCAACAGCTATATAATTCTGGTATTCGTGCAATTAATGTTAGTGTAGATAGTCTTTCACCTGAAAAATTTAAACAAATAACTAAACATAATAGGTTTGATGAAGTTATTAAAGGTATAGATAAATGCCTAGAAATTGGGTTTGAGAGTGTAAAAATTAATGTTGTTTTAATGAAAGATTTTAATGATATTGAATTTGAACAATTTATGCTTCTTAGTAAAATGAAACAGGTTTCTGTTAGATTTATTGAACTTATGCGTACAGGTGATAATATTGATTTTTTTGATAAACATCATATTTCTACAGAAATTTTAATCGGGAAATTATTATCAAATGGTTGGGTGCAAAAATTAAGAAGCAAAGAAGCAGGGCCAGCAACAGAATATGTTCATCCTGAATATAAAGGAAGAATTGGCTTCATAGCACCATATTCCAAAGATTTTTGTAAAAGTTGCAATAGGTTAAGGGTAACATCTCATGGTGAATTGCAGCTTTGTTTGTTTGGTGATGGTAGGTATGATTTGCGTCCACTTTTACAACATGATAACCAAATTCAGGAATTACAAAATACTATCCAAAATTTATTGAACTATAAAAAGTCTCATCATTTTTTACATAATAATAATTTTGGTATAACAAATAATTTAGCATCTATAGGAGGATAAAATGAATAATCCATGCAGAAATAATGAAAAAGATGTATTTAATATAAAAAAACCAAACGCTTTTGAAATGGTAGATGTTGGTAACAAGCCAGAAACCAGAAGACGTGCCTGCGCCCAAGGTACAATTACCATGGGTAAGGAAGCTTACAAACGTTTAATAGAAAAAACTTTACCAAAAGGTGATGCTTTAGCTTTATCTGAAATTGCTGGGGTAACTGCTGCTAAAAAAACTGCTGAAATAATACCTCTTTGCCACCCATTGCCATTAGATAAAGTAGCTGTATCACTAGATTTAAATGATGATAATTATAGTGTAACTGCCCATTGTGCTGTTTCTGCATTTGCCAGAACAGGTGTTGAAATGGAAGCATTAGCAGGGGTTAACGGGGCATTACTAGGTTTATATGATTTAATAAAAGGTGTTGATGCTGCTTTAACTATTTCTGGAATTCAGCTTAATGTTAAAGAAGGTGGCAAAAAAGGTTACTGGGTACATCCAAAAGCTGATAAATGCTGGCAAAATAAACAAGAATTACCACTCCAAGGTATAAAAACAGCCATGATTACTTTAAGTGATAGAGCTAGCAGCGGTGAATACGCAGATATTTCTGGAGGAGTAGGTGTAGATAATTTAACAGCATTAGGTGCTGAAATGGTGGAAACGATTATAATGCCAGATGAAAAAGAACAATTAGCTAAAAAAATAAAACAACTAGCAACATTATCTAATATAGATTTAATAGTAACAACAGGTGGAACAGGCATAGCAGAGCGTGATACAACACCAGAAGCATTACAAATGGTCTGCGATAAATTAATTCCTGGGTTTGGAGAATTATTGCGTAGAGATGGTGCTCAATTTACTAAATTTTCATGGATAAGCCGTAGTATTGCAGGAACTTTAGGAAGTACTCTTGTTATTGCATTACCCGGAACCCCTAAAGCTGTTAAGGAAGGATTAACCGCCTTAAGTGAAATTTTGCCTCATACAATTAAAACCTTAAAAAGGATAGATGATCATGCATAATTTAGCCATGAATTGCTGTTCTTCAAGTGATGGATTGATAGAATTTGAAGATGCACTAACAGTAATTAGAAACAACAGTAATTTATTAACTACAGAAAAAATTCCTACACAAGAAATAGCTGGGCGTATTTGTGGTGAAGATTTAACTAGTCCAATTGCTATTCAACCATTTGATAATTCTGCTATGGATGGTTTTATTGTAAATATGGAAGATTTAGAAACGGCAACATTAAATAACCCTGTAAAGCTAAAATGTATTAGCAAAATAGCAGCAGGAGATATTCCAATAACTGAAAAAACTCCACTTGGCTGTTGCAGAGAAATTATGACAGGCGCACCAATACCTGCTGGTTGTAACGCAGTAGTGCCAGTGGAACTTATTACCGAAAAGAATAATGAAATTACATTTACTACGCCTGCAACATTAAACAACCATATTCGTAAAGCTGGCGAAGATTTTAAAGTTGGTGATGAAGTTGTTAAAAAAGGTACTCATTTAGAAACTAAGCATATTTTAACCTTGGCAACGTTAGGTATTAGCCATGTTGAAGTTTATAAAAAACTTAAAATAGCAACACTTTCTACTGGTGCGGAAATTATTGAAGATTTAACTGTTGATGCTCCATTGGGGCAAATTTATAATTCTACAGCACCATATTTAGTCAGCTTTTTTACTAGACCTTATACAGATGTTAAATTTTATGGAACAATTGCTGATAAGCCAAAAGACTTCCCAAAAGTAATAAAAAAAATGCAAGAAGATGGCGTAAAAATTATTATTTCAACTGGTGCTGTTTCTATGGGGAGATATGATTTTATCCGTAAATCATTAGAAGATATGGGAGCAGAAATTTTATTTCATAAAGTAGCAATTCGCCCCGGAAAACCAAATTTATTTGCAAAACTTCCTGATGGTACATTATTTTTTGGCACCCCTGGTAATCCTGCTGCAAGTGTTGTTGCATCACGTTTTTTTGTGGAAACTGCTATTTGTAAAATGGTTGGTAAAAAACCAGAAAAACCGTTAATGGCAAAATTAATTGAAGATGTATCAAGTAAGGCAGGGTTTCAGTTTTTCTTAAAATCAAAAGTTGCTATTTCTGCAAAAGGAGAAGTAATGGCTAAGGCTTTAAAAGGTCAGCAATCATTTATGGTAAAAGCATTTTTAACTGCAAATGCTTGGGTAGTTGTGCCTAAACAAGTAACTAAATTAAAAGCAGGTGAAATGGTAGAGGTTTATTCAATATCACCTACCGAATGGAAATTAAATCAGGAGAATTTTAATGGCTAAAGTAACAATCCGTTTATTTGGAGCATTTAGGAATTATATATCAGATGAAAGTGTAAGCCTAGAAATAGAAGAAACAACAACGGCAAGAGAGGTTCGTAAAAGTTTAGAAAATTATTTTATTAAAAATGCTCAAAATTTTGATAGTAAAATTATAGAAGAATCTATGCTAGCAACAGATAATGCAGTTTTAAACTTAGATGATAAAATTCCTGTTGGTGAAACACTTGCAATTTTACCACCAGTTTGTGGAGGTTAATGCTTATGAGTATATACGTTGAATTTAGTAATGGACCTGTTGAACATTCTAGCATTACCAGAAATCTTACAAATAATGCTCATGGTGCGCAAAATATGTTTTTTGGCGCTGTTCGTACTGTTAATTTAGGCAGAAATGTTACTAAAATTGATTATGATTTATTTGCGCCACTTGCTAAAAAAGTTATAACTGAAATTTGTGAGGAATCAATAAAGCAAGTTGGTGAAAATGCCGATGTAGCAGTTATTCATGCATATAATACAGTTAAAATTGGTGAACTTAGTATTGGAATTGGTGTTTCAACTCCACATAGAGCGGAATCTTACGATGCATGTAGGTATATTATAGAAGAAATAAAAATGCGCGCACCAATTTGGAAAAAAGAATACTATGAAGATGGTGAAACTGAATGGGTGCAAGGGCATGCTCTTTGTCAGCATAATCATAGGGAAACAGCTTAAATGATAGGTGTTGTTTTAGCTGGTGGATTATCTTCCCGTATGGGGCAGAACAAAGCAATGTTACCTTTTAATGGTATGAATTTATTAGATTATATGTTAGATTTACTAAACAAATTAAACTGTAGTAAAATATACGTGAGTGGTGATTTTGCAGGCTACGAATGTATAAATGATGTTAAAAATAATATTGGCCCTATAGGTGGTATTCATGCTGTATTAAGTGAAATTTCTTACGATGAAGAAGTTTTATTTATACCTGTAGATATGCCGTGTTTAACTT
>JALTLI010000078.1 GCA_027005635.1 Alphaproteobacteria bacterium | reverse complement strand
AAAATAGCCAGAGCAAATGTTTCAATTAAGCTTTCTGCATTATATGAACACGTAAATACAACCGCTCATAACCACACAGTAGAAGAACTTTGCAAACGTTACCGTGCCCTACTTGATGTTGCAATGGAACATAACGTATATATTCATATAGATACAGAACAATACAACTTACTACCAGTAACTCTAGATGTTTTTGAAACAGTTTTAATGGAAGAAAAATACAAAAAATATCCACATGTTGGAATTGTTTGTCAGGCCTATTTAAAAGATAGTGAGGCGTTACTTCATCATTTAATTAGGTTTGCAACAAAACGTGGCACACCATTTAGTATCCGATTAGTAAAAGGTGCATACTGGGATTACGAACAAGCAATGGCTGAACAAAAAAACTGGCCATGTCCTGTATTTAGTATCAAAGAGGATACCGATGCTAATTTTGAAAAATTAATAAATATTTTAATTAAAGCTTATCCTAAAATACGCCCTTGCATTGGTAGCCATAATGCCCGATCTTTGGCTGTAGCAATTGAAGCTATTCAACGTTACAATTTACAAATTGCTGATGTTGAATTTCAAATGCTGTACGGCATGGCAGATAATTTCCGTAATGCTTTGCGTAGTATGGGGTATCGTGTTCGTCAGTATTGTCCAATTGGTGAATTTATTCCAGGAATGAGCTATTTGGTTCGTCGTTTACTAGAAAACACTGCCAACCAATCATTTTTAAAGCTTCATAATAAACAAAAAGAAACTGCTGATACTTTACTTAAAGAACCTAAATTTAGTAAAGTTTCTCCGCAACCTTACAGTGGATTTTTAAACCATCCTCTTAAAGATTTTTCCATTGAGGAAGAACGCCTTAATGCTGAAAACGCCATTAAAAAGTATAGTTTTAATAAACCTGCAACTGTTACTCCTTTTATAAATGGTAAAAAAGTACAGGTCAAAGAAAGTATAATGATAAACTGCCCATGGCAAAATGATAAAATTATTTCTGAAGTTAAACTAGCCACAACCCAAGAAGCAGAACTTGCAATATCTAGCGCCAATAAAGCTTTTAATAATTGGCGAGATATGGGAGCAATTAAACGGGCAGAAATACTTAAAAAAGCGGCTAAAATTGCCAATAAAAGATGGTCAGAACTTTTTGCAGCACAAGTTTATGAAGCCAGCAAAGATTGGAACCACGCAGATGCAGATATAGCTGAAGGTATTGATTTTATTAATTATTATGCTGAGCAAGCTCCATTAATAAATAAAAATTATCAACCACAAAGCAAATGGGGAGAAATTAACAAAACAATTTACGAACCAAGAGGCGTAATAACTGTTATTGCCCCATGGAACTTTCCATTTGCTATTTCTGCGGGCATGACATCTGCCGCCCTAGCTGCAGGTAATACAGTTATTTACAAACCAGCCGAACAAACTTCATATACTGGGCAATTACTAAATGAAATTTACCAAGAAGCTGGTATTCCTAAAGGCGTATTCAACTTTGTATCAGGTAAAGGTGAAGAAATTGGTAAATTTTTAGTAGAACACAAAGATATTGCAGGTGTTGCTTTTACAGGCTCTAGAGAAGTTGGCTTAGAAATATATAAAAATGCTGCTATTGTTCAAAAAGGGCAAAATCATTTAAAAAAATGTGTAATTGAAATGGGCGGTAAAAACGCTTTAATAATAGATAGTGATGCAGATTTAGATGAAGCTGTACCCGCAACAGTTAGCTCTGCATTTGCTTTTCAGGGGCAAAAATGCTCTGCTTGTTCTAGGGTTATTGTTATTGGTAGCGCTTATGAACCATTTATTAAACGCATAAAAGATATGGTAGAAAGCTTGCAAGTTGGCAACCCAACAAACCCCGCAAATGATATAAACGCAGTTATAGATAACGAAGCTTACCAAAAAATTCATAAATATATAGATATAGGCAAAAAAGATGGCGAACTACTTGCAAAAGCAAATATTAGCAAACTTGAAGATGGTCATTTTATTACTCCGCATGTATTTATTAACCTTAAAGAAGGTTCAAAATTAACAACAGATGAAGTTTTCGGCCCTGTTCTTTCTATTTACCAAGCAGATACAGTTGAACAAGCAGTAGAAATGGCAATGGATAGTGAATATGCCCTAACTGGTGGCGCTTTTAGCAGAAACCCTCAAACTTTGGATTACATAAAACAACATTTTAAAGTTGGTAATTTATATATTAACAGAGGCACAACAGGTGCTTTAGTAAGCCGTCAACCGTTTGGTGGCGCTGCTCTTAGTGGTACCGGAACTAAATCTGGTGGAGCAGATTATCTGCTTAATTTCTTAGAAGCCAGAACCATAACTGAAAATACTATGCGTCGTGGTTTTGCTCCTAAAGATGAATAAAAACAATCAGGAACAAAAATGGCAAAAATTAATGGTATCTTCCCAAAATGGAGATAGCAAAGCTTATGCTCAATTACTTAAAGAAATATTGCCTTTAATTAAAAATTTTGTAAAAAAACGTGTTTTTGATGCATCTTTGGTTGATGATGTAACCCAAAATGCGCTACTTGGTATTCATACTGCCAGAGCTAGTTATAATCCAGCACAGCCATTTACTCCGTGGTTATATGCTATTGTTCGCTATAAAATACTTGATTACATTCGTGCTCAACAACGTTACTCAGATAATATTTCACTAAATGATGATGATTTTGAAACCTTTTGTTCATCTGCAACGAATATACAAGAAGAAACAGATATAAAAAAGGATTTGGCAACAGCCATGAAAAAGCTACCAGCTAAACAGCAGTTAATTATTAACCTTATTAAAATACAAGGTTTTACTGCTAGTGAAGTTGCCTTAAAATTAAATATGAGCCTTTCTGCGGTTAAAGTTTCTGCATTCAGAGGCTACAAAACACTAAAAGATATCAATAAAGGAGGAAACACGTGAATAATACACAAAAGTTAATTAAAAGTTTAACTAAAGATATTAAACCTGTAACCCCTACTAAACCAGTTATATTCAATGTTAGTTTATGGCTTTTAGCTGTTGTCTTTATTACAACTTTAAGTTTTTTCACCTTAGGATACAAACAACAAATTTTAAACAATATTCATACAACTAAGTTTATTACAGAAAATATTTTAATATTAATTGCTGGAATATGTTTATCTATTGCAGCAATTATTTCATCTGTTCCTGCTTATAAAAAATACCAAACAGTTATACTAACTATAATTAGTACTACAATTTGGTTAGCCATTTTAATGGAAAACAGTTTTAACATAACCAGCCAATCATTTATTGCAGAAGCACAAAAGTATATCGGCACTTTATGTACCGCAGACGTTATTATGCTTTCAATAATACCTGCAATAATTTTATTTATGATGATTAAAAAAAATGCCAGCACTAACCTTGCATATACTGGATTTTTGGCTTTATTTGCTACTGTATCATTAGGGGCTTTATCTAGTAGATTTTTATGCCCTATAACTGATCCATCTCATTTAATTATTTGGCATTTTGCTCCTGTATTTATTATAGGATTATTGGGTATTTTTCTTGGACGTTTATTATTAAAGTGGTAACCTACTTTATATCAAAATAAAGGGGAATATTATGACTGAAACTAACAAAGTAATTTCATTATCTGAATACCAAAAATGGACAGATGAAACAGCAATTTATCCAGATGCTGGCAAAAAAACAATTCAAGAACTTATGTATTGCGGTTTAGGTATTTCATCTGAAGCTGGTGAAATGGCTAATTATATCAAAAAACTTTACCGAGATGGTGATACCCCAGAACTACGTCAACTTATCCGTGATGAATTGGGTGATATTTTATGGTATGCAGCCCGTACCGCTGAAGCTCTTGATGTTTCACTTGATGATGTAATGCAAAAAAACTATGCGAAATTAAACTCTCGCAAGGCTCGTGGTGTATTAAAAGGTAGTGGTGATAATCGCTAATTTTATTAATACTTACATATAGGTAGTCAGGATTAAAGTTTTTTTATAATATAAATTTGTGCTAACATACATAAGAATATATATTAAAGGGAACAATGGGGAGACAATAATATGGCTATTTCAAGTAATCCGCCGCCACCAGTGGTAAGTAAACCTGTGGAGCGTGCAGCACCTGTAAAGGTTAAAGTAGAACAAAAAGTAGAACAAGTTAAGCCGGAACCTAAGGCAACAGCAGTAAATAAATCTGCTGTAGATAATGCTAAATCTAAAATAGATATTTCTGTTTAGTTTTGAATTTACTATATTCGTAAAAAAAGAGACCTTACGGTCTCTTTTTTATTTTCAAAATACTTAATTTATAGTATAGCAATTTAACTTATAAGTTAAAAATCTATATTTAGGTACATTTTAATATCTCTAATACGTTCTTTTGTTTTTAACTGCATATTAGCAGAATAATCCATACCCTCCTCAAGAATATCAATAAATTCAGCTATACGCTTAATTTGGCTAGCATCATAATAATCTATATTAAGATGTACATGGCTATATAATTCCCAAGCCATAGCATAATTTTCGTTGCCCAAACTACGCATTACTTTTTCATCTAAATCAAGCTTAGCTTTGATTAATTTATTATCTGCTATCACCCTATAAGTACTACTGTAATATTGGTTTACAACCCAATAAACTACAGTAAAAACTATAACTATAATAAGTACTATAATAGAAATTATTGTACTGATATCTTTATAATTCACCTTATCTGGATTAACATTTAAATAAATAAGAAACAATATCATAATATTCAATATTGAAAGCAGATTAATTACTGTTAAACATCTACTAGATAAAACATTTGTATATTTATACAATTTATTAACAGGGCCCATAAGAGCAGTTGAAATACCAATAGCAACTAAACTATAAATAAGAGTAAATTTAAGGAAGGGTAAATTTTCTAGTGCAACAGAAGTAAATTTGGCTGGATAATAACCATATTTATTACTGTGCATAATAAAAATAACAAAAATGCTTGTACTAATCAAAAACAACAACAGTATAATACTGTTTATAAGTTTACAGCTTTTCATGATAATTTCCTCCAACAGGAAAGTAAAGAAATTTGAAAGGGATTTTAATAAAACGCTAAAAGTTATAATAAATTTAATGTATACGCAATAAGTTTATATAGCAACTAAATTTTATTCAGGCCCTACATTAATGTAAACACGGCTACCATTTTTACCTAATGATTCAATAATAATAGCTACAAATTTACCAGGTTTTGCAAAATACATAGAAGATGTTGCACTTTGGAATGAGTTCACTAAACTCCAGTTTTGTTCTTCCATTTTGGCTTCAAAAAAGCGGAATAAACTATCAACATCACCAACACCCTCTAGGGCAATTTTACCAATAGTTTGTGTTGGGCTAGTGAAAATAACACTTCTATCTAAGTTAATTTTATGGCTAGCAGGAATAGGAATATCAGGAAAAGCTTTAATAACACCACTTTCAAAGTTTTTAATATCACTAACCATTTGTACTTGGCCAGCTTCATTTACCATTTCTCTATCTGGGGTT
>JALTLI010000077.1 GCA_027005635.1 Alphaproteobacteria bacterium | reverse complement strand
ACTGTAGATTTACCACTAGCTATACCACCTGTTAAGCCTAAAATATATGTCATTATTCCACCATTAACAGACGAGATTTACTTACCCATCCCCTACGTTTATTATAAGCAACTTCACAAAGATATAAGTTACATTTATTCAAACGTAAAATAACATTGCTAGAAAGTTTCATGATAGGTTTATCAGCCTCACTAGTATGATACATCAACGCTGGCTCACCAACAGAAACGATAACAGTATGAGTATTAGAAATTAGATTTTTATATATCCAGCCTGTTTCTCCTTCGTTATCTATTATTTTGTACCAGTATTGATACTTAGAAATAGCTTTTACTGGCCACCCCTTACGCTTAAATACCCACAAAATAGGATACTGTGTACCAGGACCAGCCCTAACATTTGTTGTAGAGTTTTTTAAGCTAACAAACTTAGGTTTAAAATCTTCTGCGTAGGCAGAAAATGTTAGTATAAAAAATAATAATCCTAAAATAACTCTCATTTATAGTGATTTTCCTTAACATTTAGACATTTGCAATATAGCGGTAAGCTAGCGCTTCTGCTATGTCTCCTTTTTGAATATTTTCGTTGTTGTTTAAATCAGCAATTGTTCTAGCTACCTTTAGTACTCTATGGTACCCCCGTGCAGAAAGAGAAAACCTTTCAATAGCATTAGTAAGCATATTTTGCCCTTCTTTATCTAGCTTGGTAGCTTTTTCTAAATATCTACCATCTGCCTCTGCATTGCAAGTATATGGAGTATTTTTATAACGTTGCTGTTGAATTTTTCTTGCTAAAAGAACCCTTTTAGCAATTTCCTTGGTACCTTCTTTGGGGGTTGGTAGGGTTAATTCTGCGGCTGTAACTACTGAAACATCTAAGTGTAAATCAATTCTATCCATTAATGGACCGCTAAGTCTAGAATTATAATTCTGAACCTGTTTATTACTACAATTACATTGGATTGTAGGGTGTCCTAGGTAACCACAAGGGCAAGGGTTCATAGCGGCAATTAACTGAAACCGTGCAGGATAAGTTATATGATGATTAGCTCTAGAGACAGTTACAGTACCACTTTCTAGCGGTTGACGCAAAGTTTCTAGTACTGTCCGTGGAAATTCTGGTAATTCATCTAAAAATAAAACACCACAATGAGCCAAGCTCATTTCACCTGGTTTAGCTTTTAAGCCACCACCACAAAGAGCCACAGCAGATGCACTTTGATGTGGATTTCTAAATGGTCTATTTTTAACTAGCCCTGTTTCATTTAATAAACCAGATACAGAATGAACCATAGAAACTTCTAAAGCTTCTTCTGCTTCTAGGGGGGGTAAAATACCACTCATTCGTTGGGCTATCATACTTTTACCAGCCCCTGGAACACCTTTAAGTAACATATTATGCCCACCACTAGCAGCAATTTCAGCAACTCTTTTAGCTGTTTCTTGCCCTTTTACATCTTTAAAATCAAGATGCTCAGTTATTTTTTCTTGGTTTATATCTGGTATTTTTTGTACATTTAAAACCTCTTCACCTTTTAAATGTTGAATTAAAGTGTGCAGGTTTTTTATAGCATAAACATTAATCGCACCACCCCAAGATGCTTCATTAGCGTTTTTTTCTGGCACATAAATATTTTCTAAATTATTTCTAGCACCATACAAAGCCGCAAGCAAACAACCTGTTACTGAATGCAAGCTACCATCTAAAGAAAGCTCTCCCATAAAAATGCCACCTTGTTGTGTTTCTTTAGGAATAATTCCCATTTCACACATTAAACCTACAGCAATTGGTAAATCATAATGACTACCTTCTTTTAAAATATCTGCAGGAGCTAAATTAACTGTAATCCGTTTAGCAGGTATTGAAATACCTAATGAATGAAAGGCACTATATATTCTTTCTCTGGATTCTCTAACGGTATTATTAGGCAACCCAACAATCTGAAAACCAGACATACCCTTAGAAATTTGCACCTGAACATCTACTTCGCTCGCTTGTATTCCATTAAGTGCAATAGTTGAAATATGTGATACCATTAGCGCTAAATAGTTGTTCGAACATTAGCAGTAATATAACTATTTTCTGTTCTAACATCTCCTAAATTAGGCATATGACCAATTACTTTTAAACCTAAGTACCTTCTAAATTCTTCTTCTGTGCGTAATGATTTATCAGTCATAAGTGAATAAACAATAATAAATGCACTAAAAATTAAGGCAATAAACAAACCTGTTAACATATATTTTATGTGTCTTTGAATATTTGCAACTTGGGGCAACTTAGTAGGAGCTTCAACAAACCATAAAACCGCATTTGGGCTTTGGCTATATTGAGAGACTAAACTTTTATTTTTAGTTAATAAAATATCATATTCTTCTTGTGCCATACGTTTTTGAGCAATATATTTTTCCATATCAAATTCTAATGAAACCATTTTTTTCAAATTAGAACCTTTTTTGTTTTCTAAATTCTTCTCATTTTTTAATGCTTCTTCAGCTATTTTAATTTTTTCACTATAATACTTAATTTGTTCTGCTAGTGAGGATAACTGCTGTTCGGTTCTAAACCTTTCAGGAGCAAGGATTTCATGAATAAAATTCAAGCTTAATGTTTCAAGAATTGTTTCAATATTTTGCTGTGAAATATTTTCATAGGTTATACGCATTAAATGATCATTCAATACTTCCAAATTAATATTTTTAGCAAAGTTATTAACCACCCGCTTTTCAGTTTCAGGAGAAGCACCATCAAGTAATAAACCAACTTCTTGTAATGTATCTTGCAAAACTCTTTCACCTTTTAAGGTTCTTTCCAAAATAGCCTCATGATCAGATTCTGTAATATTTTTTAATAATGGAGAACCAGCTTTTTCTTTATCTAGGTACAAAGTTGTTGTTGCTTCAAAAAGCACAGGTTGGCTTAAGCTTATGAATAAAGCAGTCATAGTAAAAACAATTGCTGGAACTAAAATATGGTATCTGTAATTCCAAAAATTAAATAAAAGTGTAAGAAAATGTATCATAAGCCTGTTCTTTTTTTCATTAATATAGTACATATTAATGCATATGATATCAAAAAGCTTAGGAAAAATAAATAATGATTAAATTACGTGAAAGACATGCGCGTATTTTGGCAACAATCGGGCCAGCAACAGCGTCTTTAGAAATGGTAGAAAAATTAATTGAATCAGGAGTTGATGCCTTTAGGTTAAACTTTTCTCATGGTGATCACAGTGTCCATGAAAAATCAATTGATATGATTAGACAAGTATCTAAAAAACTAAACAGGCACATTGCAATTATCCAAGATTTACAAGGGCCAAAAATTCGCTTAGGAGTAATGGAAAAAGCCGTAAAACTTGAAGTAGGTGATATTTTTCGTCTAGATGATGACAAAACAGAAGGCACCAAAGAAAGAGCATACTTACCCCACAAAGAAATTTTAGATGTTCTTAAAAAAGATGATAAAATTTATATTAATGATGGAATAGTTCGCTTAAAAGTTATTAAAACAGGCAAGGGCTTTGTTGAAGCAGAAGTTACTTCTAGCGGAACAGTAAGTAGCCGTAAAGGTGTTAACTTACCAGGTGTTGATTTACCTATGTCTGCCCTTACTTCTAAAGATATAAAAGATTTGGAATTTGGTTTATCTAAAAATGTTGATTGGGTAGCTTTATCATTTGTCCAAAATGTTGGTGATATAATTGAAGTTAAAGCCCGTATCCAAGGTAAGGCTGGAGTTATTGCTAAAATTGAAATGCCAAATGCCGTAGATAGAATTGATGATATAATCAAAGAAACAGATGCAATTATGGTTGCTAGAGGAGATTTAGGTGTTGAATGTCCACTAGAAGAAGTTCCTTCCATTCAAAAACGCTTAATATCTAAGTGCAGAATAGCAGGTAAACCAGTTATTGTTGCAACTCAAATGCTAGAAAGTATGATTAACAACGCCAGCCCAACAAGAGCAGAAGTTTCTGATGTCGCAAACGCAACATTTGAAGGAGCAGATGCTTTAATGCTTTCAGCCGAAAGTGCCGCTGGTAGTTATCCACTAGAAGCAGTTACAACAATGGATGCAGTTATTCGTAGAGCAGAACGCTCTAACGCTTGGGTTCCATTAATGGATGCAAGAAGACCAGAAGTTAAAAAAGATAGTATTGGTGATTCAATAGCTAATGCTGCTTACAAAGTTGCAGAAAATTTAAAAGTTTGTGCTCTTGTTACCTTAACTGAATCTGGTAGCACTGCTTTGCGTATGTCACGTCAGCGCCCTGTTCAACCAATTATTGTACTTACTCCTTATGCTAAAACAGCTAGAAGACTAGCTTTAACATGGGGTGTTACTTGTTATTGCGATGATGTTCCTGAAGATGTTGGTCATTTAGTTGAACACTCTACAAGAAATGTAATGAATTCTGGAATTGGTAGAAAAGGACAAAACATTGTTATAACTGCTGGTATCCCATTTGGTACACCAGGTAGCACAAACACCCTAAGAGTAGCTACTTTATAGTGGTAGAAAAACAGCAATTAAGCGCCGAAGAAAAGGCCATTCTACAGCTAATCCGCACTAGCGGAGTTGGGCCAGTATCATTTAATAGTTTAATGGAACTTTACCCAACCGCTGTAGAAGCAGTTGCTGATTTATCAAATTTGTGTGCAAAAAGAAAACGTAAAATATTAACACCTACTCCAATTGATAAAATTGAAGAGGAACACAAAAAACTAACTGCTATGGGGGGTAAATTTGTATTTATTCATAATGAAGAATATCCTGAACTTTTAAAACATATCCATGATGCTCCACCAGTTTTAAGTGTTATAGGTAACAGCCAAACTCTTAAACAAAAATCATTCGGAATTGTAGGAACACGGAATTCATCTGCGGGTAACCGAACATTTACAGAAGAAATAACCTCATTTTTGGTTAAAGAAAATTTTGTAATTACTTCTGGCATGGCACGTGGAATTGATACCTCCGCCCACAAAGGGGCAATAAAAGCACAAGGTAAAACCATCGCTGTGCTTGCTGGCGGAGTAGATTTTATTTATCCACCAGAAAATGACCTTCTGCATGAAGCCATTAGTGAAAATGGTTGTGTAATATCTGAAATGCCCTTAGGTATGATACCAAAAGCAACTCATTTCCCCAGAAGAAACCGTATAATTTCTGGAATAAGTGTTGGTATAGCTGTGATAGAAGCACAAAAACGCTCTGGTTCATTAATAACAGCAAAATGCGCCCTAGAACAAGGAAGAGAAGTATTTGCCGTACCTGGTAGCCCCCGTGATATACGCGCAGGTGGGCCTAATTACCTAATTAAACAAGGCGCACATATCTTAGAAACAATGGAAGATATTTTAGAAAACTTACCACAAAGTTTTACTCCTCCTGTTTTACAAAAAAATAAACAGCAGTCTTCTCAAATAAATATACTTGAAGTTATTGAAGAAGAAGCATTACAAGAAGAAGTATCTGAAAACATTGTTCAATCAATAGAAAGCATGCTTTCTTCCACACCCACAAAAATAGATGTACTAGTAAGAGAATCTGGTTTAACTCAAGCAGAAGTAAATAT
>JALTLI010000076.1:4527-5620 GCA_027005635.1 Alphaproteobacteria bacterium | reverse complement strand
ACTGCTGGCATTTCTATTATTTCATCAAGTTTATAATCTCCGCCTTTTACATAAATATCTGGCTGAATAGCTTGAATTAACCCTGTTGCTCGTTTATCTGAAAAAATAACCACATAATCTACACTACATAAGGCGCATAATAATTCTGCCCTATCATTTTCATTGTTAAATGGACGTTCTTCACCTTTTAAAAGCTTTACAGAAACATCTGAATTTAAGGCAACAACCAAAGCATCACCAAGGTTTCTTGCCTGTTTTAAATAACCAACATGACCACGATGAATAATATCAAAACAACCATTGGTAAATACAAGTTTTTTACCTTGTTTTTTTAGCGTATCTCTCTGTTTAACCATTGCATCTAATGATAAAACTTTACCGGAACCAACCATTATTTACTCTCTGCAATTCGGATATAGTTATAAACCTGCTTAACACCTTTTGTGGTACGAGCTATATACAATACACGTTCTTTTTCGCTTTCACTACTGGCAATTCCTAGAATATATAAGTTACCTAAAACTGTATCTGAAAGATAATTTATAGAGTAAACATCTTTGGCACCTAACATTCTTGTTTTAAATGTAGTAGCTATTAGTGTATCTTTACTATAATCAGTAGCACTATATTTATTAGCTACAATAAGGTTATTATAAACATTATTTACTCCATCTATTAAATAAGTCATTTTTTCAATCTTACTAACTGATTCACTATTTTTAACAATTCCTGTAAGTAGTACATCACCTTGTAAAACACTAACTCCAACATCTGTTAAATAATGATAATCTGTACCAAATAGCTTATCTTTTATACCTGTTTTAATTTTACTATCTATTACTGCTGTTTTTGCCCCACGTTCTTGCAAACCTAGGTAGCCAGCAGTTGCAGCACCACCAATAATGATTGGCGCACAAGCTGAAATATTAACACTTAAAAGTACTGGTAAAATAATTTTTGCTGAAATTTTCATAATTTTCTCTTATTTTCTGCCAAGTATCTATTTTGTTTAATAAATCTTTTGGTTTCATGATTTACCTTTTAATATTGCCTTTTTAAGCTCCCTTACAGGCAACTCTTCAATTGGAATTAT
>JALTLI010000076.1:0-4517 GCA_027005635.1 Alphaproteobacteria bacterium | reverse complement strand
AATTTTCATAATTTTCTCTTATTTATAATATTTATTTATATTCTTATTTTGGAATACTAATTCCATGCACTATAACAAAAAATTACTCTATATCCCATACATTTTTTATATGATCAAAAAATGGATAATGCGGGTAAAAGAATATCACATCTAATGATACATTTTCTGCCCATTTTTCCTTTTTTAAATGATGCTTTGCCTGATTTATTAAACGCTCTTTTTGTGTTGGATGAATAGCAAAATGGGTTTTTTGTTGACTTTGACGATATTTCACTTCAACAACATGAATAGTTCTTTTTCGTTGAGCAATAATATCTGTTTCCCCATAAATAGTATTGATATTCCTTGCTAACGGTCGGTATCCTTTTACAAGCAGAAGTAAAATAGCGCAACTTTCAAAGAAATTTCCTTTTAAATGATTTGCATTAAACTTCATGCTCGGCTACCTTTTCATTTATGAATTATTTTAATATATGCAAAAGTAACATATCTTGTGGGTTATTATTAGCCTGCATTTCTTTTGTGCCAACATCTGCCTATTCTACATCTATGCTAAGTGATTGGATGTATAGCAATAATTTTAAAAACAACATAGCAAAAAAACTTTACAGAGTTAGCCCTGAACAACGAGTATCTAGAGGTGAAAAGTATCTAAAACAAGGTTTATATAAAAAAGCAGATAAACATTTTAGCATTTTAGCTCAAAATCCAGAATATAGTATTTTTGCAAAATATGCAGAGGCATTAAGCCTAACTCAACAAGGTAAATTCAATAAAGCCTTAACTTTGGTGCAAAACACACTTACAAATCAACCTTTAAGTTATAAGGAAAAATTGGAAGATTTAGAAGCATCTTTATTAGTTATTTTAGCACAACAATCTTTAAATAATGATGATGTACGAAATGCTTCTGATTATTTAAGGTATTTTGTTTCTCGTTATAAAAGTACTCCTTATAATTCAACTGCATTAACACTTATTCAAAAAATTAATCGTAAATTTAAACCGTTAGATAAAAGTAATATACCATTAAAAGTTGCCTTACTTTTGCCAACAACTGGTGATTATGCAGAAATTGGTCAGGCGTTATTAAAAGGATCACAGCTGGCCATATTTGATAGCAATAATAAAAATCTTCTTTTATATCCACTAAATACAAAAGGCACACCAGAAGGAGCTAAAAAAGCAATGGAAAAGGCGGTAGATCAAGGAGTTGACATTGTTGTAGGCCCTCTTCTTTCTTCTTCCGTAGAAGCTGTTATGCCAATTGCAAATACCGCAGATAAAATATTACTACCTTTTTCAAGTGATACCAAAGTGGCAAATAGATACGTATTTCTAAACAGCTTTAATCCACAGGAACAAGCACGCTTAATTGCTAGAAAAGCTGTTGATTTAGGTCGTAAATCATTTGCTGCGCTTATACCTAATACTCCTTACGGGCAAAGAGTATTTAGGGTTTTTCAAAATGAAATAAGTAAACTAACTGGTAAAAAAGTTCTATATGCATTTTATGATCCAGAAAAAATAGATATTTCACCACAACTAGATATGCTAACAAACATGGATGAAGTTAGAGCTGTTTATAACAAAGAGCTAAACAAACTTAAAAGAGAGTATAAATCTTTAGGTAGCGCCATGGAAGATGATAAAATTGCCAAACTAAAACAAATGCAAAAAGAAAAACCAAGCCCAGTTATTAATTTTGATGCACTATTTATCCCTGCTAAGGCAGAAAACTTGCCATTAATCGCATCTCAGCTTGCTTATTTTGATATTGATGCAAGCGATGTTTTACTTTTAGGCACATCTACTTGGAACAATAAAAATATTTTAAAAAACCGTGGTGAGTACCTAAGAAACAGCTTATTCCCTGCCCTGCCATATTCACAAGATAGAGCTGTTTTTGAACAAAAATATTTAACATCTTATAAGCAAAATCCTCATATTTTGGCAAGCTTTGCTTACGATAGTATTAATATTTTAAGTGATTTTTACAAACAATATAAAAATAACATCAATAAACTGCCAAACTACTTAACAAAAGAGTTTGGCTTTAACGGGGTAAACGGTGCTTTTCGCTTTACTGCTGGCGGTGTTACCCAGCATAATTATGATTTCAAAAAAGTAGCAAATAATAAATTTAAAACGGTTATACCTGCACAAAAAGTTATGCCTCCGTATTTACCAGCAAATATTCAAGAAAAACGTGCTTTTTTTAATAGCTTTAGCATTTGGGATTAACTTTTATAAAAATAAAAAAGAGAGCCTTAATGGCTCTCTTTTTCGTTAGAAAGGTTAAAATTTAGGGTTAATACCATCACGGAAATGGTATAAAAAATCATGGCATTGCTGTGGCAATCTGCTAAGCATACTTGGCTTACCATTTACCGCACGTAAGGCCTGACGTTTAAAATCGGTGTAATATAACACCTCAATTTGCTGTCCCTTGGGATTAGCATACAATGCCTCAAGCCCTTTATCATCAACATAACCAATAAATGTTGTGGCAGAACGCCTTGGGTTGTGCAATTGCCCCAAAGGAGCACCAGCAGGGTATTCAGTCACAATTTTACGTAACTGATGAATATTTGCAGTATCATAAATATTCAGCCCCATATTTTCATAAAACTTCTGGACTGCGTGTACCCACGGACTGTAACGCCCGCGTTTAAAATGAAATCCTCCAGGTAAACGTAGAATACCATTTTCTGGTATAAGCTTGCCGTTTTCCTCCACAGGGTCTGTTTTAATAAAACAAAACCCTTCAGTTGGGTGAATAAGCATAAATGATGAACTATAACCACCATCACCATGTTGCAATGGCCACATAGAGGCATTCTCACTGCCGGTAACATGGACTGCAAGCATATGGGCAACATAATCCCACTTACTTACACCCATATCCAGTGGCTGCCCATTATTGCCTGCACGGTATTCCATAATGCAGTTCAGGGCTTTTTGTGCCTCTTCGAGGCTTTTTTTAAATTTTTCTTTCTGATTTTGCTCACTCATAGCGAACACTCCTAATGAAAAAAAAGAATATCACCAACGGAAATGCTGGCTTTTGAACAATTTAAGATATTTCTTTAGAATAATACTAACTAACAAATAGTACACAATCTGCTAAAATTCAAGTAAAAGTTATTTTTTATAAAGATAACCCTAAAATACCGCGCTGAATAACCTCATTTGATGAAACAACCCCTTCTCTGCTTTCTAGTTGCATGGTGTAAAAGCGCTCATAAAGGTTTTCTAGGCGTTTTTTAGGATATGTTTGTACTTGGCGAGCAAACTCTGGTTTATTCATAAATACTGGCGGTTTTAGCTTGCTCATGGCATTTTGTGCTGTGCAACCTTGTTTTGCCATAATATCTTGGCAAAACATAACTCTTCTTAAATGACGCAAAACCATAGCAAAGGCTGCATTTAAATCTTCACCTTGTTCTACCATTGCATTCATGTATTTATCAGCTTTTCGGCTATCACGCAGGGCTACAGCATCACACAGAGCAAAAATATTCATGCTTGGCGCGCTTGCAATACTATTTAAACAGTCATCTAAGGTTATTTCCTTATTTTTACCAACATAAGTAATTAATTTTTGGATTTCTTGTGATGTTATTTGTCTATCATTACCCAAGCTATCTATTAAAAAGCTCATAACATCGGCTGAAACTGTTAAGCCGTGCTTTCTGAAATCTGCGGTTATAATTTGTTGCATATCTCTTCCGCTATCATGAAAACAACGAATTGCTACCGCATTTTTATTTGCTTCAACTTTTCTAGCTATGGCACTTTTAGCATCTAACCCTGGGAATGTTATAACTATAACTGCTCCTGTTGGTAAATCATCTAAGCAGTATTTAATTGAATTAATTAGCGCATCTTTAGTATTTTTATTAATACTTTCAGTCACTCCTTCAACTCTAACAAGCTTAACTCCACCAGCAAAACTTAGGGTATCTGCTGATTTTTTGATAAGTAAGTTATCATTTACTAACTGGTCAACATCTATCTTATCATTTAAAAATGGGTCATTTAAATCTGGTACAATAGTTGAATATATACTTCTTGCACATTCCCTAATAACTCCGAAATCTTCCCCGTATATAAGGATAAATGGCGGGCTTTTATCAGTTAACTGCCCTAAATTTTGCTGAAGCTGACTTGCTGACCATTTCATTTTATTATTTCACAGCCTTTTTTTGACGAAAATATAATGAAACTGTACGAATAATTTCATCACTTAGTGCAATTGCAGCTGAAGTTTTAGCTCTTTCTTTACCTGCATCTGTTGCAAACGGTGTATCCTCTACATTATAGGCAACTGAAGAAGTTAAAGTTGTTTCAAAAATAGTATTACCAGAAGTAGTATCTATTATATCTAGGTACGCATTTAAATTAAGGGCAGAACGCTGATCTGTTGCATCACGGCGAATAGCTAAAGTTGATACAGTTTCCAGCATATCAACGTTTACTTTATATTTTCCATCACCATTAAATGCCTGTGAAAG
>JALTLI010000075.1 GCA_027005635.1 Alphaproteobacteria bacterium | reverse complement strand
TGCAAGAATTAATAAACTATTGGAAAACAACATGTTAGAAAAAATAGCAACAAGGTTACTAAAACTAAGGAAACATTTTGGTAAATCTCAAAAAGAAATGGCCCAGTGGGTTGATATAAGCCAACTGGCTTGGTTTAATTATGAAGCTGGTAAAAGCCTGCCAAACGGTAAAGTTTTGGCAAAATTATGTAAATATGGGGTAAATATTAACTGGGTTTTGGCAGGTTATGGGGAAATGTTAAACTACCTAAACTTTTCACCTACTGAAAATAAACCAAACAATGAAGAAGTATTACTAACCAATACAATTGAACATGTAGAAGAGTGGTTAAATGCTAATAAAAAATCAATTTCTCCACATAAAAAGGCGGAATTACTTACTCATATTTATACAGACACGTTGGAATCTGGCAGTAATGAAGTAAATAATAATAAAGCAAATAGTTTATTAAAAATGGTGGCAGAATAATGAGCATTCAAAACCCAGTTATAAGTAATGTTGTAGATGTTATTAGCCGTTTTAAACAGGTGGAGAGGATTATTTTATTTGGATCTTATGCTAATGGTAATCCAAGGGCAGATTCAGATATTGATTTGGCAATTATGGCGCCAAATATTAAGCCTGTTAACTGGCAAACACTAATTGCATCTGCCCAGCGCGCCGCAGGAAATATTCCTTTGGATATCAGCAGAGTTGAACAAGCAGGTGATTATTTACTAGAAAAACTTGCCAGCGATGGGGTTGTTCTTTTTAGTAGAGATTAAGTTGAGTTACTATATTAAGCCAAATCACTATACTATACATTGTCATCTCGGGATCAAGTTTTGTCCATTTTAGAATAAAATGGGTATAAAACTTAGCAATACCCGTGATCTCCAATTAAAATAATACCGAATTAAATTTCATGAGATCACGGATAGCAAGCAATCCTAGGCGATTAAAATCGCAGGATAGCATAGCTTCCGAGATGACACCCCGCTTATATAGCAATTTAACTTAACACCTTTGCGTTTTCTCGTTTTAAATTAATAGTATTTAATTTTATACTCCTAGCGCTGTTTTTTATATTCAGCTCTTTCATATTCATCAACTTGAACAACATCATTACGCAACTTTTCTGCATCTAACAGTTTTTTAAGATCAGCTTTACTAATAAGTTTTTGTTTTTCTGCTGCCATTGCCATATTTTCAATTGTATCTTTTTTAATACCTTTACGTCTAGCTAGGTTTAGTTTTTTACGTGCATCTTTGGCATCAACAACTTTTTTGTAGGCGGCTTCAAGCTTACCTAAACCTTCTTTGGTTGCTTTTGGTACAAACGCATCTTTAGTTAATAATTCTCTTATTTCATTTGTTCCATTTACTCCAACTTTTGCTATTGCAGATGTTTGTTTATCATTTGGTTTGCGGAATGTTGCTCCAAGCGGAAATGATAATAAACCAACTGCAATTGCTAAAGATTTACTTGGTAGATTATTTAAAACTCCAACTAATGATTGCTCAATTTCGTAGCAAGCCTTAGTTAATACCCAATCAAGAAGTATTAAACTTTCTTTAGTTTTAGGCTCTGTTTGGTAGCGTTTTAGTGTGCTAGATGCAATATATAACCATGCAAAAGCATCAGCTAACCTACCACTTAAAAATTCTTTACGTTTTAATGCTCCACCTAAGCTCATTAAACTAGCATCAGATATTAAAGCAAATGCAGATGAAAGCCTTGTTATTCTACGATAATATTTAGCTTCCTTACCATCAACAGGGCTAGGAGATAACCAGCCAAAGCTAATAGCAAGCAATGGAGCACGAACAGCATTTTTAATAATATGGTTCATATGCCCCATAAATGCTGCATCAAATTTTTCTAAATCATTGGCTTGTACAGCGGTAACTTCATTTAATAAAAATGGGTGACAACGCATAGCACCTTGACCAAAAACAATTAATGAGCGAGTTAAAATATTAGCTCCTTCAACGGTAATACCAATAGGTATTGAGGTATAAGAGCGAGATAAAATATTACGTGGCCCCTGAGAAATAGCAGAACCAGCCATAATATCCATACCATCATTTAAACATGTGCGCATGTTTTCTGTTAAATAAGCCTTAGAAATTGCAGAAAGTACAGATGGTTTTTCACCTGCATCAACTGCACTACAAGTTAAATCTTTAACTGCGCTTGCATAATATGCTGTTCCTGTAATTCGTGCCATACGTTCCTGAATTCCTTCAAAACCACCAATTGGCATACCAAATTGTTCACGTACATTACAGTATGCGCTGGTTGCACGTAAGGTCAGTTGAGCAGAACCAACGCTCATGGAAGGTAAGGAAATACTTCTTCCAACTGAAAGACATTCCATTAACATTTTCCAACCTGTACCAACCATTTCTTGGTCTCCGATAACGTATTCCATAGGAATAAATACATCTTTACCTTTTACAGGGCCATTATGAAATGCAACATTCATTGGGTTGTGGTTTTTACCAATTTCTAAACCTTTAGTATTACTTGGAAGTAGGGCGCAGGTTATTCCTTCTTTACCTTTGCCATCTAATAAGTTATCTGGATCTATTGCGTTAAATGCTAAACCAACAACCGTTGCAATTGGGGCAAGGGTTATATAACGTTTATCAAATGTAACTTTAATACCTAAAACTTTTTTGCCTTTAAATGTTCCCATACAAACTTTACCAACACTTCTACCGTTAGCAGCATCACTTCCTGCATGAGGTTCAGTTAAAGCAAAACAAGGTATTTCTTCACCTTTTGCAAGGCGTGGTAAGTAATAATCTTTTTGTTTTTTTGTGCCGTAGCTATGTAAAAGTTCCCCAGGTCCTAATGAATTTGGCACCATAACTGTAACCGCAGCCGCAGAACTAATACTAGATATTTTAGTTACAACCGCGCTATGTAAACTTGCACTAAAGCCTAATCCTCCATGTTTTTTAGGAATAACCATACCAAGGAATTTTTTATCTTTGATAAATTTCCATACATTTTCTGGTAGTTCTTTATCTTGAGAAATTTGATAATCATCTAGCATACCACAAAGTTTTTCAACAGGACCATCCATAAAAGCCTGTTCATCTTTAGTTAGTTTGTAAGTTTTAAAGCTAAGTAATTTTTCCCAATCAGGAGTACCTTCAAACAAACTACCTTCCCACCATGTTGTACCAGCTTTTAGGGCTATATCTTCTGTTTCCCCTATTGATGGAAGTTGCTTTTTAAATAGAGCCATTAACGGTTTACTAACAACAGCTAAACGGAGTGGCTTTATACCAATTAACACCGCAAAAGCTAGAGCTAAAAATGAACAAATTTGAAAAAGAGTGGTGGATTCAACACCGCTCGCGCTCCACGTTAGTAATCCTAAAGCAGAAAATGCTACAATTGCTAAATAACTTCTGCCAAAAAAGGCAAGTGCTGAAAAACTTATAAGTGCTAACATGGTTTTTTCTTTCTTTTTATTTTTAATTACGTAGTGGTTTACCTGTTTTAAGCAAGTGAACAATTCTGTCTCTGGTTTTTTGTGTCTTTGCTAATGTTATTATGGCATCACGCTCTAATTTTAGAATATCTTTTTCTGTCAATGTATCGCTGATATCACAATTATCACCAGTTATAGTTTTTGCAAGCATATCTGCAATTGTTGCATCATGCGGGCTAGCTACGCCTTTTTTAACAAAATCACTTACTCCAAGTTTTAATAACGCTCTACCAGATTTACCAGGCAAGCCAGTAAATTCATATTGTTTAGGAGGAGTAAAATTATCTGACATTTTTAAAGCACGTTTTTTAGCTTCAAATAAAACTCTATCTTTATTCATAACTACGCCATCGGTTTTGTTAAAAAATAAATCTGCTTTTGCTTCGGTTGCTGAAGTTGCAACTTTTGCCATGGCGATTTTTTCAAATGTTGCCATAACAGCAGGCATTGGGCCACCTTTTAGAATATGTTCTTTTTGTGCTTGTTGTGCTCTGCCTAGCATTTCCTTGCAACCACCCCAACCAGGGATAATACCAACACCAGCTTCAACTAAACCAATGTAAGTTTCTGCATGAGCTTCCACTGCATTACAATGAAGAAGAACTTCACAACCGCCACCAAGTGCCATACCAGAAGGCGCACCAACAACAGGGAAATTAGAATATTTCATATCATTAAAGGTGTATTGACCAGCCTTAAGAATAAATCTCATTAACCACCACATACGTAACTTAGAAGATACAAGCAACATGGCAATATTAGCCCCAACAGAGAAATTTGTTCCCTCATTATGAATAACTAAACCTTTGTAACCTTTAAGCGGTAACTGTTTAACCAGTTTGCGCATCATGTAAATAATAAATGGATCTAGTGAATTCATTTTTGAATGAAATTCTAAGCAGGCGATATTATCTCCGATATCCCATACAGAGCATGAAATATTAGAGAAAATAGGATCCGATTTACGTTTAATATCACGAAGTAATAAAACGCCATCTTCTCTTGGTACTGGTGTGTAATTTCCATCTAGGGTTAAATAGTTTAAAACTCCATCAATAGTTTTGTAAAATTTTCTTCCTTTGGCTAGTTCAACTAATTTTGGAATTTCTCTACCATCTTTTTTAAGTAGATTAATAAATGTATCAACACCAATTCTATCAATTAATTCAAATGGCCCAAATTTCCAGTTGTAACCAAGTTTCATTGCTCTATCTACTAGCTCAATGTTTTTTGCAATTTCTGGAACTAATGATGCAGAATAAGTTAATGTATCACTTAAAACGCTCCATGCGTAACGGGCTTCTTTGCTATCGTGTTCAAATAAAGCTTCTAAGCCACCTTTTTTAGCAGCCTTAGTTGCTGCCACTTTTGGACGGATTGCTGGGTAATATTCACCAGTACACAAGCATTTTACTTCTTTTTGTTTTTTGTCATTTAAGCGATAAAAACCACCTTTGCCTTTTCTACCTGTGTAGCCGTCTTCAATCATTTTTGCTAAAATTTCTGGGGCATCACCAAGTTTATGAAAGGCATCATCTTTAGGTAATGCACCACGTAAACTAGAAAGAATATGTGGCATTAAATCCAGACCAACTAAATCTATTAAGCCAAAAACACCAGTTTTTGGTACACCAGCAGGGCGAGATAAAACACTATCAGCTGTTTCTACATCAATATTTTGGCTAATGGCTTTAGTAACCGCAGCGTGCAACCAAAAAGTACCAATACGGTTAGCAATAAACCCAGGGGTATCGTTACAATTAACAATACTTTTACCAAGTTTTACATCACCAAATTCGCTTATCATTTTAGCCGAGCTTTTACTTGTTTTGCTACTAGTAACAATTTCTAAAAGACGCATATAACGTGGCGGATTAAAAAAGTGAGTTATCATAAAATCTTTGGCAAAGCTTGCAGGCATGCCTTTTATTAAAGTAGCAAGTGGCAAGGTTGAAGTATTTGAAGAAACTACACTGCCTTTTTTACGATGTTTATCAATATTTTTATATAAATCTTGTTTAATATCTAGGCGTTCAATAACTACTTCAATTATCCAATCACAGTTGGCTAATTTTTTCATATCAGTTTCAATATTACCCGCAGTAATAAGTTTTGCATTTTTAGGGTGCATAAATGCTGCTGGCTTGGCTTTTTTAAGTTTTGCAAT
>JALTLI010000074.1 GCA_027005635.1 Alphaproteobacteria bacterium | reverse complement strand
CAAAGAATTCTCAAGTATATATTAATAATATTAATACTGCTAAAAGTAGGTTAAGGGCTCAAGAAGGAGCATTGCAAACTTTATCTGATTTAATTTCAGAGGCAGCTAATTTATACACATTAGGACGAAATGAGAACTCTGCAGAAGTACGTGCTACAATGGCACCAAAAGCAGAAGGTTTAGCTGAAAGTTTTTACGAAGTATTTAAAACTAAATTTGATGGTAAATATATATTTTCTGGTCAAGCTAGTGAACAAGAACCTATTACATCATCACCAGCAGCAAGTATATTCCCCGGAGATCCTCCTCCAACAACATACTACACAGGTGATACGGCATTACCAATTGTTATTACAGGGCCAGGAAATACTAAAGATTATGGTGTTACTGGTGATGATATGGGCTTTGCACGCTTAAAAGCAGGCCTAGAAACTTTATGGAGTGGCTTACAAAATAACTCAGTAACAGATATTGATGGAGCTATTGACTTACTTGAAGGTGCACAAAGTGATGTTAGTGATATGTTAGGTAAAGTTGGTGGACAAATTAATGGATTAAACCTTATATCAGATAGACATGATGGAAATATATTATTTCTACAAGAACGTGTAGATGATATTGAAAAGGTAGATATAACAGAGGCGTTAACAAAGTTTTCTCAAGAAGAATCAACTTTGCAGGCATCTATGTTAGTACTAGGAAGGTTATCTAACTTATCACTATTAAACTTTCTTTAAAATTTAATAGTTGGTTATTTGATGTGTAAGAGTAAATTTAGTTTATAATATTAACTAAATGTTATATAGTTATATAACTTTTAATTAATAGAATGGAACTAAAATGCTCCTTATTACACGTCGAACTGGAGAATCTGTTGTCATTAACGGCATGATCGAAATGACAGTGGTTGAAGTTCGCGGTGGTCGTGTGAAAATTGGGTTTGAATACCCACAAGGTAACACGGTTTATCGTAAAGAACTTTTTGTTAAGATACAGGATGAAAATCGCTCTGCGGTATCTAGTCTTGGTAGTAATCTTGGCAATATTTTGAAAAATATAAAAATAGAAGATGATAATAAGGAGAAGTAATATGGAAGCTCATATTCAAGCAGACTCAACAACAAATCGTTCATTGCAGTATGCAACACAATTTGGAGAAGTTAACCTGCGTGAAGATAAACTTATTAGTTTCACAAAAGGTATTTTAGGTTTTAGTGATTGTACAGTTTTCGGACTTTCTACAATGCCAACAGAGGAAAGCTCACCATTTATGCTTCTTCAGTGCGTTAATGATCCAGAAGTTGTATTTTTAGTAGCAGATCCAAAAATTCTTGGGTTTAACTACACAGAAGAAGATATGCAAGAAGCTATTAAAGATACAAATTTTGATGCATCAACAACAGAAATGCTAGTTATTTTAAGAATGCATAAGCAAGATGGTTCTGATAGCTGTCATTTAACAGCTAATGTAAAAGCACCTATTTTAATAGATAGTATTGCTCGTACTGGTTGCCAACATATTATGACAAACCCAGATTACACTACTCAGCAATCTGTTAGCTAAGTTATATGCTTGCAAAGTAATAAGTTTTTATCTATATATTTCTATATGATAGATATAAAACCATTAGTAAAAGGCAAAACTCCTCAACAAACAACTGTTGTGGTTGCAATGAGTGGTGGAGTTGATTCATCGGTTGTTGCAGGTCTTTTACATAAACTTGGTTATAAAACCATTGGTATTACTTTGCAATTGTGGGATTACGCACCAACTAATAATGGTGAAAGTAAAAAATTTGGTACATGTTGTGCGCTAGATGATGTTTATGATGCTAGGCGTGTTTGCCAAGATTTAGGCATACCTCATTATGTATTAAATTATGAAAGTGAGTTTAAACAAAAAGTTATTGATGACTTTGTTGAAACTTACCTTGCTGGTGCTACACCAATTCCTTGTGTTCGTTGTAACCAAAGGATAAAATTTGATAGCTTTATGGATAAAGCTAAATCTTTAGGAGCAGATGTACTAGTAACTGGGCACTATGTTCGCAAAGATTTTGATAAAAATGGCAAACCAGTTATTAAACGTGGCGTAGATTTCACTAAAGATCAAAGTTATTATTTATTTACTACAACCCCTCAACAATTAGCTTATGCTGATTTCCCTTTAGGTGATTTAACTAAAAACCAAACTAGAGAATTAGCCAAAGAAATGGGCTTGCATATTCATGCTAAAAAAGATAGCCAAGATATTTGCTTTGTACCAGACGGTGATTACCGTAAAGTTGTGCGTAAATTTGCTCCTCAAGCTAACGAAAGTGGTAATATAGTTAATACCTCAGGTGATATTATCGCTAAACATAATGGCATCATAGATTTTACTGTTGGGCAACGTAAAGGCTTAGGTGGTGGTTTTAAAACTCCTCAGTATGTAGTAGAAATTCGCCCATCAACAAAGGAAGTTGTAATTGGTTCTAAGGAAGATTTAGGCAGAACAGTATTTAGCGTTAAAGAAACAAACTGGTTATCAGATGAAAAAATTGATGGCTTAGAAGTAATGGTAAAAGTTCGTTCATTACATGAAGGTGTTATGGCAACTTTGCATGATTTAGGCAAGGGGAGAATAAAAGTTAATATGCACGCCAAAGAACCACTAATAGCCCCAGGGCAAGCAGCAGTTTTTTATGATGAACAAGATGTTATGCTTGGTGGAGGTTGGATAGAACCATCTGAAAAATCAAAATTGAAAATCAAAATTAAATAAAAAAGACCCTTAAAATTAAGAGCCTTTTTTATTCCATTCTATAAATTATTAAGTACACTTTCAGGGTTCCCTTTTAAAGCATATATCGTAAGCAAACAATGTTGTTTGAATTTGGAATTATCTTCTGCAAAATTGTGGCTATCCAGTTTGAAAATAACTGTAATTATATTTACAATTATTTTTAGTATGTCATCTGCTATATACCAGTTATCAGCAGTTGCTAATTTCTTAAGCTCATTAAAGCGATATTTAAATACCTTAGAACTTATTGATTGTTTTGTAGATGGTAATTTGTTTGATATCTCAATAATATCATTAATTACCTCTTGAGAAAAATGATTTTTGTTAGGCATAATAAATGACCTCATATTTTATGAAAAGGGAATAATGTTTTATGATCAACTATTCAAAATTGTACATTTTAAATAGTTATATTGCAACAAAATTACTATAGATTACTTCTGTTTTCTAAATAACAACCTAAAATTTTAATATCATAAGCATAATTTTTAAGTTCAGAAATAGCATTTTTTACGTTCTTATCTTCTATATTTCCTGCAATATCTAAATAGAATTGCGCCGATGAAAATTTACCGTCTAACATGTAACTTTCTATCCTTAGCATATTAATTCCATTGGTTGCAAAACCACCCATTGCTTTATATAAGGCAGATGGGATATTCTTAACTTTAAATATTAAGCTTGTTATGCAACTACTTGAAGTATTTGGAATAGTTTGTTTATTTGAAAAGCTTATAAAGCGGGTTGTATTATGTGAAAAATCCTGAAAATTATCTGCTAGTATTTTTAAACCATATATTTGAGCTGCTAGTTTTGATGCTATGGCAACATCATATTTATTGTTAGAATCTGCCACCATCTTTGCTGCTGTTGCCGTATCATTATAATTATTAGCTGTTAATTCTTTTTCTTGTATATTTTTTCTGCATTGAGAAAGTGCCTGTGGATGAGAATAAACATTTTTAATACTATTAATATCTGAATTTTTTGTCCCCATTAGACAATGATGGATAGGCTGAAAATATTCATGAACCATATATAGGTTTGTATGTGGAAGTATCCAGTGCATATCTGCCACTCTTCCAGCACTGGAGTTTTCAATTGGAATAACAGCTAAATCAACACTGCCTTTTTTTACTAAATTTAAGGCATCTTCAAATGAATTACAGCCTATATATTCTTTTGCATCTGGATAAACAGCAACGCAGGCCATATGAGAATAAGAACCTTTAATACCTTGAAATGAAATTTTCATATATAGTTATTCCTATTCTGAATAAGGGTTTTCATCTGGCATTTCATAAAAGAAATAACAATTTTTACCACTTTCTTTTGCTCTGTACATGGCAACATCGGCAGTTTTAACAAGTTCTGTTGTTGTGCTACCATCGGTTGGATACATGCTAATACCAATACTTACCCCAATTTTAACTTCATTACCGCTAATTTGAAATGGTGTACTTATAGTTTTAAGAATTTTTTCAGCAATATCAGAAACATTTTCTGTATTATTAATATCAGTTAAAATAACAGTAAATTCATCACCACCTAAACGGGCTACGGTATCAGATTCTCTCACGCATTGTTTTAAGCGTGCAGAAACTTCTTTTAATAAAATGTCCCCAACATCATGACCTAAATTATCATTAACAGCTTTAAAACCATCTAAATCTAGGAACATTAAACCAATTTGAGTTAAGTTACGATAAGCCTGAGCAAGGGCAACATTTAAGCGATCATAAAATAACTGACGGTTAGGTAATCCTGTTAGCATATCATGGTAAGCTAACATTTTTTCTTTGCGCATTTCTTGGTTCTCACGCTGTTTCTGCTGTACTTTATTTGTAATAAACTCTGCTTGCATAATACAGCCAGAAATTTCACCGTATTGGTTTTTCCATGGGCGTATTTCCCAGTTTATATGTTCTTCTTTACCATTTACTTTGTTGGTTATATTTTCTGTACGCAGGGTTTTACCTTGTTTTATACGGTTTATAAGTGCGTTATTATTACCAGGGATATTGGGTAGTAATTCATCATGAGAAAGGCCTGCAAGTTTGCTATGATGAATTAAACCAAATGCATCTTTCCATTTTTGGCTAGTCATTAAATATTTCCAATCTAAATCAACAATTGCGAGTGGTTCATTTATATTACGTGTAACTTGCTTAAGTAAAATTTGACCAACTTCTAGCATGGTTGTTGAGTGTTTTTGATGAGATATATCTCTAAAAACAACAAATACTCCAGTTCTTGCTGGGAAAATTCTAACTAGTAAAAATTCATCAGCAACTTTAATTTCTCCTTCCCATGCGTCATCTACTTCTAAACATTCTGTTAAATGTTTTCTAAAACCTGAATATTGGAAATCTGGGACTAAATCTTTTAAATTGTGTCCTTCTGGTTGTTGGATATCTTCCACCCAGTTTTCAAAAAAACTAAGAGCAGTTTTATTTAAATGTATTAATTGCATATCTGAACCAATAAGCATAAATGCATCAGAAACATTTTCATGAGATTCTAATATTTTGCTATCAGTATTTTCTAAGCGTTTTTCTAGTGCTTTCCGTTGCCGGCGTTCCTGCTGTAGGTTTGTTCTTATTTTAGATATAGTAGTGCTTTCACTTTTTCTGCCAAGAAGTAAAACAATTACAGCTGTACAAAATAAACCACTTATTAATACTCCCCAACTTAGCCATATTATATCTGCAACTTTTAAATAAAAGTTTACCTTTATTTTCATAATATCTAGCATAGAAGTGGCTTTATCTACTTGATTTTCAATAATTGCTACTTCTTCTTTTAAATCTATTGGAGGTTCATTTAATGCTATATCTATAGATAAAAAGAATATTATTACACTAATAGAAGCACCAAGAATAAACACCATAAAAGATGTTAACTTATGTGTATTATTTTTTATATGTGTATTATTT
>JALTLI010000073.1 GCA_027005635.1 Alphaproteobacteria bacterium | reverse complement strand
TAATTTTTATTGGCAAATCTGTATAAACAGCTATTAAATCGTCTCCAGCCATTGTTAAATTTGCGTAGGTATCTTTGGCATTAGCAATATCAGCATCAAATGGTTCTAAATCATCTGCGGGGTCAACGGGGTAAAGCTCAAAAATTATAGTATTATCATCAACAACGTTATCACTACCATAGCTCATAACTATGGCATAATCTGCAGAAAGTGTTATTCCTCTAAATGCTTCACCAACACCAAAATCATAGGTAAATTTTCTGTATTGACGGTCTCTGTACCACATATCTGTTAAAATTTGCGATGGAGACAAATCTGTATATGGTGCTAAATCATCAGACCAAGTGGCCTCATCTGGCAAGCTCCCCCAATCTTTTGCATATTCAGCCAACGCTAGCTTTATTTCATACAGATTTTCCTGTTCTGTGCGTTGTTCATAAAACTTTAAGAAGCTAACAACATCTGGCATAATCATGGTAGCCATTATAGCAGTTACACCAACAAGAATTGCAGTTTCAATTAAACTAAAACCTTTGTTTTCAATATTAATATTTTTCATGTTATTAACCACAAGTTTCGTTTGCTATAATATCAATTGAAAGCCTTGGTGGTAAAACTATTTCAATTGCAGGATCAGATGCACGATTTGCAGAACAAACAGCGCCTTCTTTACGTCTAGGGTTAGAAAAGTAATAAAATGGATTAGGTAAATCATCGGCACCTAGTTCTAAGGCGCTACAACAATTAGAATCTGGCAGGCCTAGCATTCTCATTAAACCAACCATATCTGTTCTTCTTATTGTATCTGTAACACCAACACCGTTAGTTCTAACTGTTGACCTTCCTAAAAAGGTATTTATTTCAGATACTACATCATCACCATAAGTTGCATTATCTGCAACCGATCCAGCTTCTACCTCTGATGGAGGATAAAATAATTTACTTGCCCAGCCTGCCTCATTATTAGAAATAGCGAAGTTAAGCATACTTTGCCCATAAACTTGCAGAGCCTTTGAAATTGCCCCCAGTCTATTCATTGTTACTTCATAATTTTTCATTTTTTCTTGGCGATCTGATACCTTAAAGAACTGATCATCACCAGCATTTTTACCTGCATCTATAGCCAAAAATGTTGCCATATTTGTGCCATCATTTGGGTAATCTGATAAAGTAACTGAACCATTAGCAGGAGCCAATCCAGCAAGAACTGCATCAGCATCAATAGCCCCATCTTCACCAAGACTATAAACCATACCATAATAAGTTTCAAAGCTTACAGACCTAAACACTTCTGTTTGATTAAAAACTTTGTATTGTCTTAACCTAAACCATGCATCTGATAATATTTGATCAGGTGATAAATCTGTATATGGAGCTAAATCAGTAGACCATGTTGCTTCATCTGGCAAGCTTCCTCTATCCTTTAGATATGCTTGCATTGCTTTTTTTATTTCTTTAAGTTGAGACTCTTCTTTCTTTTTAGCTGATTGTCCAAGTATAGATGTTATATCACCAAAAGAGACCAATGTTAAAATTGCAATAAGAGAAATAGAAAGCATTATTTCTGGTAAAGTAAACCCACTATTTTTATATTTTAACATATTATTAATTACTCCCTTCTACTACAACTTGGAAAGATATATCCCATTCACCTACACCAGTACCACCATTAAAAGTATCTATATCTACGTTTAATATTAACGATTTACTATTTTCACCTATTTCTTCATCAGTGATAGGTATAGCAATAGATGGCTCTAATGATAGAGTAAATGGATCCCAAGCTGATGTTATTCCGTTTAAACCTAAAGCTTCTGTATCTATATTATCTAAATTAGGAAAGTAATATGTAAGCCCATCTTCAGGAAATACTTTACCACCTATATAAGAGTGCATATTTGCAGCATTAACTGGTGCTGGTAATATATTGGCAACAGTATCATCACCATAGTTTTGCCAATTAGCTATAAATGTATCTGCTTCACCAGCGTCAGCAGATTTAATTAATTCCTCATAAGCAAACTCAATTACTGGCATAAACATATCTTGTTGTTGTTTATAGTTATCTGAAATTGCTGGTATAATACTATTATCTAGCTCAAAATATATTTTAGACCATATACTATTCATTGCCTCACGGGTTGAAAATGTACGAATTATATCATCTCCTACTGGTTCTATGCTTAAAATATCTCTATAAGTTAAATTATTTCCAATAACAGTATCTAAAACCTTATTTGGTCCATAAGAAACTAATGCAAAAGATTGTATAGGTGCTATTACAGTATTACCAGATCCATCTGAATATATTGTAGAAAAAGCATCACTAGCTGCTGCTGTATATATTTCTAATGGAGTTTCCCATGGATCATTAATTAAGTTCTCTTTGCTCCATGGTACTAAGCTTGATAAACCAGATAAATCAACTGGGGCTAATAAATCATTACCTCCATCATCTAAATAATCAGAATTTGTTAAAGTTATTTCTTGTTTAAGAATAATGTTATTAATAGCAAATTCTACATCTTCAAACATTTGCTCTACTCTTTGTATAGATCTTGCTCTGTATTCAACTGTACCTGTATAAACAGTAGCAACAATAGATGCAACAGCAGCATAAATTAAGCCAACAAGCCCTAAAACTATAACTGATTGCATTTATTCCCCTTTATTATTTAACTAAACAATACAAATTGTATACACTTATGGTATTGTTTACAAACTGTTTACCACAAAAGAAATGACATGTTTTTTACCAAAATTATCTTTAAGTTCAATAAAATCTTTATCAATTTTAGTTAAGATAAGGCTTGCCCCTTCAAAATCCTCCATTTTATTGGTTAAATCTTCTTCTACAATTTTAGCAATATCTTTATCTAATGTTTCTAGTTGAGCAACTAAATCTGTAATAGTATCCGCCTGCAGTATATTAACAGATATATTTTCACCTAAAGCAAACCACTTATTATTAATTAAAACTTTTTTACCAAACGTACTGTTAATAACTCCTTCTACACTAATTGAATCTATATCCATACTATAAGCTTTTTTATTATTAAGTGCTTCATGAATTTTTTTTATTAACATTGCTATTTTTTCTTCTTTAATTTCTTTTTTTGATTTTTCATCAAGCTTTTTACGAACAATTTTTTTACGAATAATTTTTTTACGAACAATTTTTTTTCTTTTATACTGGCCTTTTTTAGACCCTTTAAATTTTAATTTTGTTTTTTTATGTACTACAACATTAACAGGAAATGGAGATTCACCACCAGTATAAGAAGGAACGACCTCTGCTTTTTCCTTGTTAACAACACTCCACATAGCATCTGATCCTTTTCTTGCTTTCCGTGCAGAAGCATCTGTTATAAATACAAGAAGTAAACTAAATACAATTAAACTAAATACTGCAAGTGAAGTGCTATTTTTTATCCAAGCCATACAGCACCCCCTTTATATCAAACTCAACTAAATCACCAACATTTTTCTTAGGAACTTGGAGTGAAATATCTGTAATAATAACTTTTTTAGTATTATGAATAGTATCAATTTGATCTAGAACTGCAGAATATGGTAATTTTCCTGTCATACTAAAGTCTCTTTGAAATAAAGGTATTTTACCAGTTTTTTTAGCGGTTTTACCAGATATACTAACATTCATATTAGAGTTTTCTAGCCCTAAAAATCGGAGTACATCAAGTTTAGTTACACCACGTTCATTAATGGTAAAATTATCTAATTTAATAAGATCAGATGAAAGCTTATTACCAACACGCAAAGTGCTACTTAACTGGTTTTTCTTACTTGTTTGACGCATAACTTTTGCTTGATATTTCTCTCCTTGTTGGTACATATACAAAGAAATAATCACACAAATAGCAACTGCAAGCATCCATATCTTTTTAAATTTTGATCTAGTCATGCTCATAATAACTGGGTTCCTATATATATAACCATTATTCCACCTGAACCCATACTTTAAGCGGTAAAGATTTACCTTTACCAGATGATGATTTACCACCGGATAACTCAATTTTACGTACCCATGGCTTTCCTACGATGGAAGCTGCTGCTAGACGTTCTTGATCTACTAGCATTGAACTTTTAATATTATCTAATTTTATATCTGCTATGATTTGTCCTTCTTTCTTACCTGGGTTATCCACCGTAGAGAAGGATAAAGAATTCAAATCACCTAAATTGCTAGCACTACCAGCAACAGCATTAATAACTGCAGATGGCTGCTGTTTAAGTGGTTGCTTCATTCTATCAAGAATTTTTTTAGGATTTTTAATATAACCTAGTTTTCTGCTATCTTGCATTTTATTTATTTCTGATCTTAGCCCTGATATTTCATCTTCGATACTACTTAATTTAATATTGTTTCTAATAAAGTAAGCAGTAGTACCAACCATTAATAAAAATGAAAATATAACAATTGTAAGCATTACAATACTATAATCTTTATGAGCATATACAGGTGGAATATAATTAGGTACAGAGAGAGAGCTAAATTTATCCACACTAATATCAAATACTTTTAATGCTTCTTGCAAGTTTTCACGAACTAAATCACTACCCTGTGACGCAACGCAAATATTTTCTTCATCTCCCACAAGCATTCTATCTGATGCTGAAGATACTATTATTTTATTTAAATCTTTATCTCTTACATCTATTAAAGATGTTCCCCAGTTAGTTTCACCGTTATCATTAACTTTTTTAACGCCATGAACTATATAATCCTTACCAAAAACATAGTAAAATACACTACAGTTTTTAGGCGCTAAATCTTGCGGTAAAACAATTTCTACTCCTTGTCTTTTTTCAAGAAGCTCATTAGATATTTCCCCATAAACATGAACAGCCTCACCAGTTTTACGATAAAGAGGAGTACCAGTAATTTCTGTGCAGCGTTGCTTAATTGTAGAATCGCTAGGGTTAGTAATATCAAGAAACTTTTGAGTATCAATAGATGCAGGAACAAATATAGCCTTTATATTACCACTTCCAGAATCTCGGTAATGAATTCCTTTTTTTGAAAAAAGTATTGTTTGCATGTTAAAACTCCATTAAAGCAAAAATTGGCGATACTAAGCTAGTATACATACTCATGATAAAAAATGGTAGCAATATTACCATAATAATCATTTTAACAGCTCCAATAGCTTTACCCATCACACGCATATATTCTGTGGAGAATGGCAATTTTAATTCTTCAACTCTATCAGCAATTGCCCCTGTTTTTTCACCTGCCTCTACACTACTTCTAAAGGCTGCTCTTAAAGGTAATCCTTTTAATGAATCAGCAAGACTTGCGCCATCTTCGTGTTGTTTTGCTGCTGCTTTTAATTGAGCAGCAATTTGTAAATTTTCTACTGAATCAGATAAAACTCTTAGAACTTGCGGTAAAGGCATACCAGAGCGTACAAGTGTAGGCATAAAATAAACAATTAAAACTGCATTGTAAGCAATAATTAAACGTCTTGTAGCATTTATTTTCATTAATACATTTTCAATTTTTGGTCTTAAATATTCGGTATTTCTAGCCAAGAAAATCCCGATAGGAATAGCAATAGCAATTATAGGAACATGAGGATAAGCACGTAAAAATAAAGAAGAGTTCCAGTACCAAACAATAACAAATGGAAAACTCTGTAAGGCGTCAGGTTTTCTTTCAAGTACAGGGCCAAGTACTGTAGGTAACATGAATATAATAACTCCTAATG
>JALTLI010000072.1 GCA_027005635.1 Alphaproteobacteria bacterium | reverse complement strand
TGCCATGGTTCAGTTTACGATGTTGCTGGTAGAGTTATTAAAGGGCCAGCACCTAAAAACCTAGAAATTCCACCTTATAAATTTATAGATAACAATACACTGCGTATCGGTTAAGAGAGGATAAACTAATTATGAAAAAAGCAATAGCATGGTTTGATGATAGATTACCAATTTTTAGCTACATGAAGAAAAATTTAGTAGAATTTAAAGAACCTAAAAACCTTAACTGGATGTGGACTTTTGGCTCTCTTGCAGGTATTGCATTAGTAATACAAATATTATCAGGCGTATTTTTAGCTATGCACTATAAGCCTGATGTTAATTTGGCATTTGATTCTATCCAACAAATTATGCGTAATGTTGATGGCGGGTGGATTATTCGTAATATGCACGCTGTTGGTGCTAGTTTTTTCTTTGCTGTTGTGTATTTACACATAGGAAGAGGGATGTATTATGGAAGTTACAAAGCCCCACGTGAAGTTATGTGGTGGATGGGAATAATTTTATTCTTCCTTATGATGGCAACCGCTTTTATGGGTTACGTTTTACCTTGGGGGCAAATGAGCTACTGGGGTGCTAAAGTTATTACCAATCTGTTTTCAGTTATTCCGTTTGTTGGGGAAGATGTTGTTGTATGGTTATGGGGTGGATTTAACGTAGGTGATCCAACTTTAAACCGTTTTTATGCACTCCATTATTTAGTGCCGTTTATTATTGTTGGTGTAGTAATTTTACACATTTGGGCTGTTCATCATAAACATTCTAATAATCCAACTGGTAAAACTCTTAAAAAGAAAACAGATTTTGTACCGTTTCACCCATATTATACTGCTAAGGATACCGTTGGTTTATCTGTATATTTAATCATATTTTGTTTTATGCTTTTCTTTATGCCTGATTATTTAGGTCATACAGATAACTATATTCCTGCAAATCCAATTCAAACACCTCCGCACATTGTGCCAGAGTGGTACTTCTTACCTTTCTACGCAATTTTAAGAGCTATTCCTATTAAGGAAATTGGAGTTATTGCTATGGGAATTTCTATTGCAATATTATTTGTTTTACCTTGGCTAGATAGAAGTAAAGTTGTATCTGGGCGCTACCGTCCAATATTTAAATGGATGTTTTTAGTGTTTGTATTAAACTTTTTTGTTCTTGGTTGGGTTGGCTCTAAGCCTCCAGAAGGAATTTACGTTCTGATTTCCAGAATTAGTACTGCTGTTTACTTTTCTTACTACTTATTGCTACCATTTATTAGCAAATTTGAGAAAACTAAACCAGAACATGAAACATTATAAAGGGAATAAAAAAATGAAAAAAATAATATTTACTTTAGCTGTTTCTTTGGTTTTTTCAGCTAGTGCTTTTGCAAGTAGTGGTAATGAAGTTGAAAAACAAGAATGGTCTTTTAACAAACTTACAGCTAATTGGGAAAAAGATAAAATTAAACGAGGCTATACAGTTGCTACACAAGTTTGTATTAATTGTCATAGTTTTAAATATGTTTCTCATCGTAATTTGATGGAAGTTGGTTTTAGTGAAGTTGAAGCCATGGCAATGGCAGCTACAATGGATACTAAAATTAATAAACCATTGCTTTCAGCTCTAGAACCTACTGATGCTAAAGATAGTTTTGGTAAAATCCCACCAGATTTATCTGTTATAAACAAAGCAAGAGAAGGTGGTGCAGATTATGTTTACGCTATTTTAACTGGTTACCCAGAAGAAATACCAATAGATTTTGAAGGTGCTAACTATAATACAGCATTTGCAGGGCATAATATTGCTATGCCAGCACCATTAAGCGAAGATTTAATTGAATATGAAGACGGAACACCAGCAACAATTGAGCAAATGGCGCATGACGTAGCTTATTTCCTACAATGGACAGCTGAACCAGAATTATTAAAACGTAAAAAATTAGGTACATACGTTTTAGTATATCTATTTATATTTGCAATACTTGCAATTTTAGTTAATAGAAGAATTTGGGCTAGACTTAAAAAGTAAATCATTATTACAAGATTTATAAAATAAGTTAGTAATAAATTTAACAGTCACAGACTTTGCTGTGGCTTATATAAACCTTAAGGTAAATATTAAAACCCCCGCGAGTAGGTACTAGTTAGAAATTATATTAGTTATAACAAAGGATATATAAATGGATGTAGTAATAGTAATCCCAGCCCGTTACGGCTCTAGCCGTTTCCCTGGAAAACCACTAGCAATAATAGAAGGCAAAAGCCTTATTCAACGAGTATATGAAATAGCAAATTCTGTAGATTATGTATCTCAAGTAATTGTAGCAACAGATGATGATAGAATTGCAAATCATGTTATAGAACTTGGTGGCAATGCTGTTATGACCCATGATTGCTATAATGGATCAGAACGTGTATGGCAAGCAATTGAGCAAATGAATGATAAACCAGATATTATAATTAATTTACAAGGTGATGCAGTTTTAACCCCGCCATGGGTAATCCAAGCAGTAGTAGATGAAATGCTAGCAAATGAAGATGTTGAAGTTTGCACCCCGGCTGTTCGTATGGATAAATTTAGTTGTGATAAACTAAAAGCTGCCAAAGATGCTGGTGAAGTTGGTGGAACAACTGTTACTTTTAATAAAAACCATGATGCTATGTATTTTTCTAAAACAATTATTCCCTTTGTTCGTGATCAAATTGATAATAATTTCCCAGTTTTTCGTCATATAGGTTTATATGGTTATCGTTATGATACTTTAAAGGAATACCTAGATATGGAACCAACAACCCTAGAAATGACCGAAGGTTTAGAGCAACTACGCTTGCTTGAAAATGCTATCCCTATTCGTGTGGTAGAAGTTGATTATGAAGGTAGAAGCCACTGGGCAGTTGATAGCCCTGCTGATGCAGATCGTGCTGCAGAAATAATCATGGAAGAGGGGGAGTTGGTTAAATGAAAATAATATTATCACGTCATGGTAATACCTTTGAAAATGGTGAAAAAGTAGTAATGGCAGGGCTAACAAATGATTTACCATTAGTTAAAAAAGGTGAAGAGCAAGCAAGAGCTTTAGGCAAGAAACTTAAAGCAGAAGGCATAACTCCAGAAGCCTTTTATTGTTCTGAACTTCAACGTACGCGCCGTTATGCAGAATTAGTTATAGAAGAACTAGGCATAGATGCAACACCAATTACTGATAGTAGACTTAATGAAATTGATTATGGTAATTGGACAGGTTTAAGCGATGACGAAATTATTGCAAAATTTGGTGCAGATGCAATGGAAGCATGGCAAAAATATAGTCAATGGCCCGTAGCTAGCAATGGTGCATGGGCAAGTACTCCAGAAGAAAAAAAACAACAAGTATTAAGTTTTGCAAAAGATATGGCAGATAAATATGCTGGTAATAAAACTATAGTTGCTGTTAGTCATGGTGGTTTAATTCGTTCATTTCTAAACTTGTTTATTCCTCCTATGGCAGAAAGTAATTGTTATGAATACGCATCAGAACACGGAGAATTCCCAAACTGGAAAGTAAAAACTGGTAATTATTGTATTTTAGAATATGCCTTAGGCAGGTGGAACCATGAAGGTTGGAATTTGTCTACTGGGGAGATTTAACTTTTTTACTTAAAAAAATAATATATTTTTAATAAAACAGTTGACTTTACCTTGTATATTCCGTAAAAGGAACAAGTTACAGAGCTAAAACCTACATTAAGGTTGCTTTGAATATTAAAAATTATTTATTAAAAAGCTGGAAAAAACATGAGACTTACAGACAGTATTAAAACAGAAGGTGTTAAAAGAGAATGGCTTGTAGTAGATGCTACAGATATGCCTTTAGGTCGTTTATCATCAGAAATTGCTCACCGCTTACGTGGTAAGCACCGCCCAGATTTCACTCCACACGTAGATTGTGGTGATAACGTTATTGTTATTAACGCAGAAAAAGTGCGTTTAACTGGTCGTAAAATGGTTACTCAGGAATTTTTCTGGCACACTGGATTTCCTGGTGGAATTAAATCTGTTCTTGCAGGTGCTGAACTTAAAGGTAAATACCCAGAGCGTGTTGTACAACGTGCAGTAAAACGTATGCTACCTAAAACAAAACTTGGTACATCAATGCTTACAAAATTACATGTTTATGCTGGTGATACTCATAAGCATGAATCACAAAAACCTGTGATATGGGACGTAAAAAATCTTATCACTAAAAAAAATCATAAAGGAAACTAACCTATGAGTCAAAGTATGGCAGAAAGCCTAAAAGCAGCTGAACGCAAAGCTGGTCGCTATTTCGCAACAGGTAAACGTAAAGATGCAGTTGCTCGTGTTATCTTAAGCAAAGGTAAGGGTAAAATTATAATCAATGGCCGTGATATTAAACAATATTTTGGTCGTCCTGTATCGCAGATGGTTGTTGCTCAACCTTTTGAAACTATAGATATGGTTGGTAAATTTGATGTTATTATTAATGTTCATGGTGGTGGTTTATCTGGTCAAGCTGGCGCAATTCGTCATGGTGTTTCAAAAGCTTTAGTTGATTATGATGATGCTAACCGTTCTCCACTTAAAGCACGTGGTTTTCTAACTCGTGATTCTCGTGTTGTGGAACGTAAAAAATACGGTCGTCATAAAGCACGTAAAAGTACACAGTTCTCTAAACGTTAAGAGAATATATACTTATAAAGAAGAAGCCGTAAGGCTTCTTTTTTTGTTTAAGCTATGGCATTTTTAATGTTAAGAGATATTTAAATGTTAAGTTAAATCACTATATGGAAGGATAAATGGCGGACAAGACAGGATTCGAACCTGCGTGACATTGCTGCCAACACGCTTTCCAAGCGTGCGCCTTAAACCACTCGACCACTTGTCCTTAAAAGGATAATTTATAACTTTGTAACATATAGTAATAACTTTTTCAAAAGAAAGATTTTGAATAGCCTCAAGAAAAGTAGACCACCATGTAATGTCTAGTTGTACCATATCTCAAAATCAATCTTTCTAATAGCTAAAAAAACTTTCTTATACTGCATTATCCAAGCAGTTTCCACGCCTGCTATTAGTTGCTTCTAAATTATGTGATGCAAGAAAACAGCCATTAAAATAGTATCTAATACCAAATTCATTTCCATGCGTGATTGCATTGAATCAACAACTTTGCGTGAATATAAATCAATCATAACTGATAAATAAAGCCAACCTTCATAAGTTTTAATGTAGGTTAATCTGTTACCCACACTGTATTTGACTCGCTTGCTTCTTGGAGCTTTTAACCAGCAATAAAAACCACTACGGTTAGCTTTTAAAACTCTACACATTACTCAAATTGAAAAAATATGTTGGTGAGCTTTAGGATTAGCATGATAACTATGCACAAGTACACCATCTACATCAAATAAAAGTATTTGTTTTGTCATTATCTATCAATATCTTTATTTTTGTACATGGCTTTATCAGCAATGCTTACAAGTTTTTCAGGCTTGTCTGTATCCTCTGGATAAGATGCTAAACCTATGGACGCTGTAATTTGTAAACCCTCTTTTACACCTTCATATTCTACAGGCTCAGCTATTATTTCTTGAATATCACTAATCATGCCTTTTGCAGTTTCTTTATCTGTATCTTTCAAAAGGATACAAAATTCATCACCGCCCAATCTAGTAATAATTCCTCGTCTGCCAACAAAATCACTCAAACGGCTAGATACTTTCATTAAAATAAGATCACCAGCTTCATGACCATAAGTATCATTAATAGGTTTAAATT
>JALTLI010000071.1 GCA_027005635.1 Alphaproteobacteria bacterium | reverse complement strand
CTTGCTTCGGCAAAAATTGCTTCATCTACATCAAATAAACCGTATCTATCTAGCCCTGAAAAATATAGTGTAGCAACTGCTGTTAGTACTACTAATACCAACATTGCAATTGTATTACTGTTTGAAGAGTATCTGTCTCTAGTCATTTTTATTACCTGTTTTTAATTTTTTTAGTTTTTTATCTAGAATAATATTTTTTAAAACTACACCTAATAAATAACCTAGTGCGGCACCAAATACAACATCTGCACTAAAATGAGCATTAGTTGTAATACGAGAAATACCAATAAGGCTAGCTAAAGTAAATAAAACTATTTTGCCTTTTGTGCCATAATTACTAGCAACAATGGCAACTATTGCAAATGATGTTAATGTGTGTCCTGAAGGGAAACCACGCATAGATCCAGCAAATTCAAACCACTGAAAATCGTAATACTCTGGTAAAAGTTTTGGACGTGGTCTACCAAAAGTAAATTTAACAATTTGCCCAATAGCGCCAGCAATTAAAGCTAAAGGAATAGCATAAAACCATACTTTACTTAAATTATAATTAGTTTGTTTGTAATACCATATACCTAAAATAATACATAAAATTATTTGCAACCAGCCATCACCTAAATGAGTTATAAGCTCACTGATTTTTACACAATAACCAGTGCAAGTGCTGTTAGCTAGGCTATAAACTTGTATATCAAATTTAATATAGTGCATAAAAAGTGCAACTATAAATGCTATGAATGCTATTATTGCTGGTAGGGTTATTTCTTTTTTCATATATTTTTAATAACTTAAAAATATATTTTTGTCTATTAATACCTAAAAAGTTTGGTTTTTATTTAAAACTGTTATACTAAGATATTTCATTATATTAATAAGTAAGAAAATAAATTGAAGCAAAATAGTTACCAATTAAGTAAAAGATTATTAAAAGAATATATCTCGCCGCACAAAAAACGGATGATTATTGCCATGATTGCCATGGTGATAGTGGCGTTAACAACTGCGGTTATTGCTTATTTAGTTAAGCCTATTTTAGATGAAATATTTATTAATAAAAATCAAACTTTGCTTTATGTTATCCCTATTATTTTAGTGGTTGTTTATATTATTAAGGGTATTGCTGGCTATATTCAAAGCTATTTTATGGAATATACTGGGCAAAGAATTGTAGCTGATTTACAAATTGATTTATACGATCATATTGTAATGCAAGATGCAGAATTTTTTGCAAAAAATAATACAGGTAGTTTAACTTCGCGCTTTTTGTTTGATTTACATAGGTTAAAGCAGGCAATATCACAAACTATTACTGGTAGTCTGCGTGATTTAACTACGGTTATTGGTTTGGTTGCAGTTATGTTTATCCAAGATTGGAAGCTAGCGCTAATGTCCTTAACTATTTTTCCTATTGCTGTTTACCCAATTGTTAGGTTTGGTAAAAATATGCGTCGTTATGCTGTTGGTCAACAAGAAGAAATGGGTAGTTTATCAGCTATTTTAAAGGAAAGTTTTAGCTATAACAGACAAGTTAAAATTTATACCATGGAAAACTATGAAATAGATAGAGCAACAAAAAGTATAAATAACGTATTTAAGTTAATGGTAAAAGCTGCCAAAGTTAGGGCTTTATCTTCCCCAGTTATGGAGCTTTTGGGCGGTTTTTCCATGGCATTTATTATTATTTATGGTGGCACAAGGGTGATGGATGGAATTATTACAACAGGTGCATTTTTCTCATTTTTAACTGCATTGATGAGCTTGTACCGTCCAATAAAAGGCTTGGCAAATATTAATAATGTGTTGCAAGAAGGTTTGGCATCTGCCCAACGAACATTTGAAATGATAGATAAAAAAGCCCAAATAATAGATAAAAAATCTGCTAAACAGCTTAAACTAAAACAAGCAGATATTGAATTTAAAAATATAACATTTGCTTACGAAGACGAAGTTGTAATTAAAGATTTCAACCTAACTATTCCACAAGGTAAAACAGTTGCTTTGGTTGGTTCATCTGGTGCTGGTAAAACTACAATTTTAAACATGATAGCAAGATTTTTTGATCCTAAAAAAGGTAGCGTAAATATTTCTGGAGTAGATATTAAAACTGTTACTTTAAAATCTCTGCGTGAACATATAGCTTTAGTTACCCAAGATATCGCGGTATTTGATGATACAGTTTATAATAATATTGCTTATTCTAAACAAAATGCAAGTAAAGAAGAAGTAATAAAAGCAGCAAAAGCAGCCGCCGCAGATGAATTTATTATTGAGCTAGAAAAAGGTTATGAAACAAGGCTTGGTGAAGATGGTAATACTTTATCTGGTGGGCAAAAACAACGAATTGCAATTGCCAGAGCCATACTTAAAAATGCTCCAATATTATTACTTGATGAAGCAACCTCTAGCCTTGATACTGAATCTGAACAACAAGTACAAAAAGCTTTAAAAACCCTAATGAAAGGGAGGACAACTTTAGTTGTAGCACACAGGCTTTCAACAGTAGTTAATGCAGATATTATTTGTGTAATGAAAAAAGGTGAAATTGTTGAACAAGGTAATCATAAGGAATTAATGGCGAAAAAAGGTATTTACCATAATCTTTATAAAATACAGGAAGCATTATAAAAGGTATGAAAAAGTATTTTAAGAAATTAATCAAAACTGCTGGAGCTCAGTGGTTTTTTGGTTTCTTAATTTATGCTTATGGTAGCTTTGTTTGGTATACTTCTAAGGTTAAAATAGATAATTCTCATATACCAAAAAAATATTGGGATAATAACAAGCCAGTAGTGATTGCATTGTGGCATGGTAGGTTAGCTTTAATGGCATTTTTATTTCCGCGTAATTTAAAGGTTTCTGCACTTATTTCTGATCACCCTGATGGGCGTTTAGTAAAAAATGCGGCTTGGTTTTTTGGCATTAAAACAGTTGTTGGCTCTTCCACAAAAGGTGGTATGCAAGCCATGCGTGAAATTTTACGCCGAATAAAAACAGGTGAAACAATTTTTATAACACCCGATGGCCCAAAAGGCCCATATATGGAATGTAGCAAAGGCACAATAGAGATTGCTAGAATAGCTGGTGTGCCAATAATTCCTGCAGCTATTTCAGTTGAAAAAGGTAAAACCATGCGCAGTTGGGATAAATTTTTATTTCCTAAACCTTTTAATACCTTGGTTTTACGTTACGGAGAAGCAATTACAATTCCCGCAGATGCAAGCAAAGAAGAACGGGAAGAAAAACGCTTAGCAGTAGAAAAAAGTTTACAAGATTTACAGCATGCCACAGATAAAAAGGTACGCTTTAAATGATATATTTTTATCGCTTTATATGGTTTATTTTATCACCAATTATAATTTTTTGGTTCGCTTGGCGCTTAATAAAAGGCAAGGAAGATAAAGCCAGATTTAAAGAACGCCTAGGTTTTTCATCTATAAAGCGTCCAAAAGGCAAACTTATTTGGTTTCATGGCTCCAGTGTTGGGGAAACCTTAAGTATTTTACCATTAATTAATGAATTATTAACAAGAGATAAAAAATTAAATATTTTAGTTACTAGCGGAACAAAAACATCGGCTAAATTAATGTCAGAAAAACTGCCTTTAAGGGCATTTCATCAATATTTACCACTAGATTATTACTTTGCTGTTAAAAAATTTATTAACTATTGGCAAGCAGATTTAAGTATATTTGTTGAATCTGAATTTTGGCCAGAGCTAATTTATCAAGCATCTAATAAAATTTTAATTAATGCTAGAATGTCTGATAGATCATTTAATAAATATGCTAAGCATAAATGGTTTATTAATCAACTACTTAGCGGGTTTAAATTGTGTTTAGCACAAAGCAAGCAAGATGCGGAGCGTTTAAAAAAGCTAGCTATTAAAAATGTAGAAATGAGCGGTAACTTAAAATTTGATGCCGTGCCTAGCAATATTGATAAAAATGAGCTGGATAATTTATTATCAATATTAAAAAATAGACCAATTCTAGTATGCGCAAGCACCCATAATAAAGAAGAAGAAATGTTAGCAAAAGTTCATACTAAGCTTAAACAAAATATCCCTGATTTATTGACTATTATCGTGCCAAGACACCCTCATAGAGGTGAAAATATTTACCAACAAATTAAAAATATTGCTGAAACAAAACTCCGTTCAAAAGGTGAGAATATCACAAATACTACAAACTTTTACATAGCTGATACAATTGGTGAAATGAGCTTATGGTATAGTTTAGCTCAAAAAAACGGTGTAGTATTTATGGGAGGTAGCTTAATTCCTCATGGGGGGCAAAATCCGTTAGAGGCATTAAAAGCTAATTGCCCCGTGGTTTGTGGGGCTAATATGCAAAATTTTAAAAATATGTTAGATGATTTACTCACTGATAACGCAATTACTCAAATAACAAATATTGAAGAATTAGAAACAACCATACAAAATATTTTAAGCGATAAAACTAAACGTGACAGCCTTATTAAACCGATTGGTTGTGCATTAGAAAAACTAACTGGTGCAACAAAATATACAGCTGATAAAATAGAAGGATTATTAAATGCAAAATCCTAAATTTTGGCAAACTAAAAATATTATTTCTGTATGTTTACTGCCATTAAGCGCTGTTTATTACTGTTTAATGCAGGTTGATAAATTTATAAAAAAACAAAATTGTTATATATCTAAACTTCCGGTTATTAGTGTTGGTAATATTACTGTTGGTGGTAGTGGAAAATCACCAGTTGTTAGTTTTATTGCAGAAGAACTAATAAAAAATGGTGAAACAGTTGCCATTTTAAGCCGTGGTTATGGGGTAAATATAAAAACCAGTAAGCAGGTAGATATTAATGATAGCGCAACTGAAGTTGGTGATGAACCTTTAATGTTAAAAAGACAAAACCCAAAGGCGCAAATTTGGGTGGGTAGTAAACGTAAACAAAGTGCAAAACTTGCCGAAAAGGCTGGTGCTAGTTGCATTTTACTAGATGATGGTTTTCAGCACTGGGCAATAAATAAAGATATTGATATTGTATTAATTGATAAAATTCAGGTCTTTGGTAACGGTTTTATGCTACCTGCTGGTTGCTTAAGGGAACCAAAATCCGCCTTAAAAAGAGCAGACTTTGTAATTAGTATGAATGGTAAAAGTAAGTATTCTCAGATATCATTAAACCTATCGGTTAACAAAGGTGATATAGCAAAGTTAAAAGGTAAAAAACTATTAGCATTTACAGCTATTGCTCAACCAAATAAATTTTTTAATAGCTTAAGTGATTGTGGTTTAGAAATTGTGGAAACTATGGAGTTTTCAGATCATCACTTTTTTACAACCAAGGAGCTTGAAGAAATAAAAAATATAGCTAAAAACAAAGGATTAACTATTGTTACAACAGCAAAAGATGCAGTTAAATTAAATAAATATTTTTGTGATGTAGTTAAGGTTAATATTACTGGTGATAAAGAAATTTTAATGGCTCAGATAGAAAAAGTTATCAATGAAAAAAATTAAGTACTTATTAGAATACATAATATTTCGCCTAATTATGGGGCTATGTAGAATTTTACCATTTAAATTAGTAGATATATTTGCAAGCCTATTAGGTGGCTTTATTGCTAGTTTACCTATTAGCTTTAATGCCAGAGCCAGAGCCAATTTACACAGAGTTTTTCCACAAAAAGATGAAAAATGGATACAGCAAACTCAGTATTCATCTATGGTTAATTTAGCTAAAACATTTTTTGAATTTTCTAGTATTTATAATATGAGAATTAAAACATTTAACAAAATGGTTAAATATAAAGGCTTGGATAATCTAAAAGATGTTGAAAATGCAATTATTTTAACTGCTCATTTAGGTAACTGGGATATTATTTGTAAAATGATGGGTAATATTAGTAAAAATTTTGCAAATGTTTATC
>JALTLI010000070.1 GCA_027005635.1 Alphaproteobacteria bacterium | reverse complement strand
AAGTAAAGGTTTAAAACAAAAAAATGGATATTTTATTATTTTTAATACCACTTGCAATAACCTTAGGTTTAGTAGGATTGTGGGCATTTATTTGGGCATTAAAAAGTGGGCAATTTGATGATTTAGAAGGTGAAGCCAATCGTATTTTATTTGATGACGATGATGAACCTTTATCTTGATATAAAATTGCTATATAGTTATTAAAAATATTTAAAGGAATAAAAATGCTAATAATAATAGCTTTTTCAATAATGATAACAGCCATTTTTTCTTATATGAGCTGGGAAAAGAAAATGTCACCGTATCATATAATTGCACGTTTTGGATGGTTCATTAATGGCTTTTTATGTGTTGGAGCTATTGCAGAAATTGATAGTGTTGGCGCTATTTTCCCTTTACTTCTTACTGCAATTATCTGTTGGTTTATTTTATATAAAATGTTTGTTCAGCCAGAATAATGATAGCTTTTTTTTCAAAAAACACTCCCTATGAAAATCTTTCTCCTAGTTTAGTTATGTACGCTGTAGAAACTTTGGGCTTTATGTGTACCGGATCAGTTTTTGCCTTAAATTCATACGAAAATAGAGTTTATGATATAGCTGTTGAAGATGGTGAAAACATTATTGCCAAGTTTTACCGTCCAAATCGTTGGAACAGAAAACAAATTGAAGAAGAACATAAGTTTGCCGAAGAAATGCAAGTGGCAGAAGTTGATGTTGTGCCTCCACTTAAATTTAATGGTAAAACTTTATTTGAATATGAGGGGTATTTATTTTGTATTTACCCTAAAAGAACAGGGCAACCAATTGAACTTTCAAGCGATGAAGATTACAGGCATATGGGAAGGCTTGTTGCCAGAATGCATGCTGTTGGCGCACAAAAAATGTTTAAAAATAGAATAGAACTAACCCCTAAAAAATACGGTTGGGATAGCTTAGAATTTTTTAAAAATGATGGTAGAAATTTAGTACCAGAACATCTTGAAGAGGCATATATTTCAACAGTTACTCACTTACTTGAAAAAATTGATACAATTTGGGGCATAAGAAAATTTAATTGTCGTATTCACGGAGATTGTCATTGGGGAAATATTTTTAAAAACACTGATGTATTTTTTGTTGATTTAGATGATTGCTTAACAGGGCCAGAAATCCAAGATTTATGGATGATGGTAAGTGGTGAAAAAGAAGATAGAAAAAGACAGTTTGATTTAATTTTAGAAGGTTATCAACAAATACGAGATTTTGATTATAGCCAACTAGAATTAGTAGAAACTTTGCGTACTTTACGCATGATATACATGGTGGCATGGATTGGTAGAAGGTGGCAAGACCCAGCTTTTAAACTTCGTTTTGCAGATTTTGCAACAGATACCTACTGGCAAAATCATATTTTAGATTTAAAAGAGCAAATGTATAACATTAATAGTACAAGCATAGGTTGAGCAGTGATAAAATAACACTTTTACATTGTTAAAGTGGTACAAACAACACGATATATTGGTTATATATATGGTTAGCTCTTTAACATATTTGTTTTTGTTTATATAAGTTGTAGACTTTATAGGTTATTAATAATTAAAAAGTATATTACCTGTGTCTGAACAAAAAACAATAAAATCTTTATTACCAAGAAATATCTTGTTTTTTTCTGTATTTTTTTCATTGTTTATTATGTCTTTTTCTATAATATGCTGGTTTAATATTATTAATGATATACCTGTAATGCTCTCTATAATTATATTTTTTATTGGAGTATTTATTTTTGTTATAAGTAATATTTTGTTACGTAGAAACTCAGAAATAAATAAAAGAATTCAAGCAGAAATTATACACAGAACAGAGAAATTAGAAAAATCACACCGTAAATTCAGAATGATAACTGATAATGCTTATGATTTAATTTCCATTATAAATTCTGATGGTGAGTATGAATATTTAAACAGTGCTTATAATCGTATTTTAGGCTATTCCAAGGAAGAAATGAGTAAGGATAATATTTTTGGTTATATTCACCCAGCAGATATTAGCTTTTTTAAAAGTGCAGTAATTGATATAGCAAATGGTAAAAATATTGTTGAAATTAATTACAGAATGTTACACAGCAAAGGACACTGGATTTATTTAGAAGGAATTGCTAAAGGAGTTTTTGACAGTGATTGGTCTAAAGTAAGTATAGTTATTAATTCTAAAGATGTTACTTCAAGGAAAAAAGATGCAGAAAGCTTAGCAAAATCAGAACAGAGATTTCGAGATTTTTCAGAAAGTTCTGCCGATTGGCTTTGGGAAGTAGATGATAATATGGAATTTACTTATATTTCATCTGGAATTAAAGATGTAATGGGGTATAAGCCAGATGAAATGATAGGCAGAGTTAAATTTGAAGCCCTATTTGAAGATAATGAAAGCGCTGTACAAAATTTATTAGAAAATAGAATTAGTCGTCGCTTACCTTATAAAGGGGTAGAGTTTTGGAGTTGTGCTAAAAATGGTGAACGTATTTGCTTGCGTATAAGTGGAGTACCAATATTTGATGAAAAACATAACTATATTGGCTACCGAGGAGCAGCAACAAATATAACTAGTTCTAAAATAGATAGAGAACATATGTTCCGCTTGGCAACAACAGATCATTTAACTGCTTTGCTTAATCGTAGCCGTTTTATGGAAGAGCTAGAACGCACTGTGAGCTTAGCAAAAAGCCACGGAACAGAAGGTGTTTTGTTATTTATTGATTTAGATCAATTTAAACATACAAATGATAGTTATGGTCATGATGCGGGTGATATTTTACTTCGTGCAGTTGCAGATGTTCTTAAAAATGGTGTTCGTTCTACAGATATTATTGCACGGCTTGGTGGTGATGAATTTGGAATTATTATGCACAAAGTTAGTGTTGAAAAAGCCAAGGAAAAAGTACATAAAATTATTGATAATATTAATAATCTAGATATACGTTATGAAGGGGTAAAGCTTAGCGTAACCATGAGCATTGGTATGATTTCTTATCCGCAAGATGGACAAAGTGGCAGTGATTTATTCATGGGCGCAGATTTAGCTATGTACCGCGCCAAAGATATGGGACGTAACAGAATATTTGTTCATGATTATAACGAAGAAGATTCAGGTGATAGTATAAAAAACCAACTTAAATGGTTAGATGTTTTAAGGAATTCATTAGAAACTGGTGATTTTGAAATGCACTATCAAGCATTAGTACCAGCAAAAAAACAAGATAAACCAGTTTTTGAATGTTTAATTAGATTGCGTGATGAAAATGGTAATATTGGTTTGCCATATTTATTTATTGATGCAGCAGAACATTTTGGATTAATTCATAAACTTGATCTAAAAGTTATAGAAAAATGCCTACAAAACCAAGCTAAATTTAAAGAGCAAGGTATGGATGTTGATTTTGCAATTAACCTTTCTAGTAGATCAATCGGAGATCCAGAAGTTGTTAATGCTCTGCGCGAAATTATAAAAAAAGAAGATGTAGATCCAACATCATTTATAATAGAAGTTACTGAAACATCAGCTATTCATGATCCAGCTGCGCACAGAGATATTAAAGATATAAAAATATTTATTGATGAACTAAGAGACATGGGGTTCCATTTCGCATTAGATGATTTTGGGGTTGGTTTCTCATCATTTAACTATATACGTGAACTAAATGTTGATGAGCTAAAAATTGATGGTAGCTACATTAAAGATATTGATAAATCTTCACAAAATAGGCTTTTTGCTAAATCTATGACTGATTTAGCAAATGGTATGAATATTACAACTGTTGCAGAATTTGTGGAAAATGAAAGCATTATGAATGTATTGTTAGATATGGGCGTGGATTATGGTCAGGGGTACTTTTTCTCTAAGCCGGAACCTGATATGAAAGCTTTATATAAAAAATTCAAAGGTAAATGTATGGTTGATTTTTCTAAAAATAAAACTAATTTAGGTAAAAAGGCTATAACTAAAAAAGTAATAAAAAATAAATCTAAAGAGATGAGAACATAAATTATGGTGGGGCTATCATTAGAAAGTCAGCAAGGGATATTAAAATCTATTATTAAAAATAATAGTACGTCATCATTATATTCTCATTTAGAGCTAGATAAACTAACAAACTTCAAAAATTTTGATGAACTTTATCATGAATTTAAAAATCAAACTACGCTGGTAGATTACAGCTCATTTTTAACCTTACTTGCAAATATTACTGATGGTGAAAGAGATGCAGTTAAATTATTTTCTCAAGCAAAGCTATTAACAAGCAAGCCAATATCTGCAATTGCTAAGTGGAATGATGAATATTTCCCAGTTTCTAACCAACATCTTACTGGTTATTATAATATAGAAAAAGAAATCATGAAAAATTCATTTCCAACCGAAGTAAAAGGCAAAAGGTTTCAAGTTTTTGAATCTTCTGATACCACTTCAGTTAAAAATATTCCTGTTGGAGATTTATATGCTATATATAGCCAAAACCGTCCGTGGTTAAAAAGAAAAAACTTTGTTCCAGAAATTAATAATTTTGCAGGCGTTGGTAAAAGTAGATACCAATTAATGCACGGATTTTTAGATGCACTAGATAAAAATCCAGATATTGAAGTAATATCTGCTAATCCTAAAACCTTAGCAGAAATGAGTTTACTCCTTGCTCAAAGAGAAGGAAAATTTGTGCCATTAAATGAAATTTGTCCGCAAATAAAATATTATATTCATTACGGAGAACCAATATATTTACATCGCAAAGAAGTTAGCTACTTTTTAAAAGGATTAACGGATTTAGATTATTTAGAAATTTATACAAATGGTACAGGCGCATTTGCATATCAAGCAGATTTTAATTTAAAACACTGGTTAACATTATGTGATGATACAGGAGTATTTTATGAATTTATACCAGTAGAGGATATTTTAAAAGATGGACGTTTGCGTAAAAATTACCGCAGGTTCCATGCAGGGCAAATAGAAAAAGACAGAAGTTATTTACTTATAGTTTCATCACTTGGCGGTTTGTTATCTTATAGCACAGGCGATATCATAGAAATAAAATCCACTAATCCATTACGTATTCGTTACAGATACCCTAACGTTTGGTTAAATAATTTTGGTGAATCCATGAACCAAGAAGATATTGAAGTTTTAATTGCAGAAATTAATGATGCATTAGTACTTGAAGGATTTTTTATCCGTGATTATTTATTGGGCGATGATATGAATAATGCATGTCCGCACTGGGTACTAGAAATAAGTAAACCAGTAAAAGATGTAGATGAAAGTGTATTAAAAATAGTTGCTAATCGTATGCATATGGAAATGTTACTACAAAATTCCAGATACAGACATATATATAAAGAAAAAGAGGATATGGAAATTGAATTACCCCAAGTAACCTTTGTATCTATGGGTACTTTTTCTAGTTTATCATTAAAATCAAGGCGATCTCGTTTTGATATAGATCCAGAAATCCCTAAAATAAAAAATATAATTAATGGTGCATGGGATAAAAAAACATTCCAAGCAGAAGATAGCTTAGTTAGTGATAGACCTATAATAGGTTATTAAAAAACAAAAAGCCCCCGTAAATGGAGGCTTTTTGTTCCGCAGTAAAACAAACAATAATGTTTATTTGTTTATATTTTTAAGATGAAGTTCATCTTCCTTTATTTCAATTTCATCTTTACCTTCTCTTTCAAGAATTTCATAGCGAGGGAAATACTTAATCTCACCATCAATTTCTTTTTTATCAACATGTAAGGCAACCTTTTTTACATCTGGCTCACTAGGCAAATCATAAAACATTTTCATTGTAAGGCTATCAGTAATTCCCTTTAACCCTCTGGCACCAGAACCACTTTCCATTGCTTTTTTAACTATATAGCTAATGGTACCTAGTTCCTTTATGCCTTTGCTTTCATCATTATCAACATAAACATCAGGGAC
>JALTLI010000069.1:323-6024 GCA_027005635.1 Alphaproteobacteria bacterium | reverse complement strand
ACGATTGGCTTCACCTTCTAAATCATCAAATTGCCCACTTTTTAATGCCCAAATAAATGCCCACAATCCTACTAAACCTAAGGTTATTGCAAGTGGTATTAAAAATAATAAAATATCCATTTTTTTTGTTTTAAACCTTTACTTCTTTTGTCATACGCAGGGCATTTAACATTACGCTAATTGATGATGCAGACATAAACACCGCAGCAAATAACGGATTAACATAACCCAAAATTGCAAGTGGTATAGCTATTAAATTATAAATAATTGCAAAAGTAAAATTAAGTTTTATTACTTTACAGGCTTTTTTTGCCGTAGCAATTACCAATGGAACTGCCATTAATGATTTACCCTGAAAAATAATATCTGCTGTTACTTGCGCCATATCAGATGCGCTTGCTGGTGCCATACTAACATACGCTTTAGCTAAAGATGGCGCATCATTTATGCCATCACCAACCATTAAAACTTTTTCATTTATACTTTTTGTTAAAATATTATATTTACTTTGTGGGCTTTGAGAAAAATAATAATCAGTTATTTTTAGTTTATCTGCTATATATTTAACTGGTTTTTCTGTATCTCCAGAAATAATTATTGGTTGATAATTATTTTTTTGTAAATAGTGGATAGCCTTTTTTGCATCTAGGCGCAAGGTATCCGAAAACTCTAAAGTATATATTTTTTTACCATCATTAAAAAATAGTTGATTATTATTTGTTGATTTTATGTTATCTACTTTGCAAAACTTTGCATTTCCTAAATATATTTGTGTATTTTTATACTTTGCTTTTAGCCCCTCACCTGCTATTTCTTTAACATTTTTTAATGGGCTAATATTTTCTTCATAAGCCTTAACCAATGCCTTTGAAAGAGGATGCTTACTGTTTAGTGCCATACTTGCCATTAATCCAAAAACATTTTTATTTTTAGGTTTATTTAACAGGGTTAAAGTTCCTGTTGTTAGGGTTCCAGTTTTATCAAATACTACTTTTTTTATGTTTAAAAGTTTTTCTAAGGCATTTGAATTTCTTAAAATTATTCCATTTTTAAACAAGCTACTAGCCGTTGCAACATTTACCGCAGGAACAGCCAAGGCAATAGCGCACGGGCAAGTAATAATCAATACTGCTATGGCATAAATAAGTGCATCATGGATACTTGCCCCACTAATTAACCAGCCAATAAAAGTTACTAAAGCCAAACTATGAACAACTGGTGCATAAAATCTAGAAACTTTATCTACCAACGGGGTATAACTATGTTTATTTTGAATAGATTTTTCCACTAAATCTGAAATTTGAGCAAGAGAAGTTTTATCACCAACAGCAGTTATTTTAATATGAATTATATTACCGGTATTAATGCTTCCTGATTGCACAAAACTATTTTTACTAACAGGTACTGGCATATTTTCACCTGTTAACATACTTGTATCTATGCTTGAGTTACCGCTAATTATAACACCATCGGCAGCACATTTTTCACCTGTTGCAACAACTAAAATATCCCCTACTTTTAAGTTTTTTACTGGGATAGCTTTTAATTTATCTTTTTGTAAAATAGTTGCGCTGGTTATTTGCAAACCTGCCAAACTTTCTATTATTGAACGGGATTTTATTTGGATTTTTTGCTCTAGGTATCTACCAATAAGTAGAAAAAATAATAACATTATGGCAGATTCAAAAAATGTTTCACCGCTTTTAGTAACCATTTCATAAAAGCTTAAAGACGTAGTTAAAATAACTGCAAGACTAATTGGTACATCCATATTCATGTGTTTATGTTTTATAGCATTTATGGCAGATTTATAAAATGGTTGCCCAGCATAAACAATACCTGGCAAAGCCAAAAGTGCAGAAAACCACTGCATTAATGAAATAGTAGCCTGCCCCATATCACCAGACCAAGTTGCAATAGAAAGCAACATAACATTAGAGCTAACAAAACCAGCAACAGCTAGGTAAATAAGTAGCTCTTTTTGTTTTTTGTTATCCTGATTTTCCAGAATTTTAGGATCATAAGGCATTAAACGATAACCCAAAGATGAAACTATTTTTACAATTTCCTGAATATTAGTTTTATTATTCCAAATAACTTTTAAGCGTTTAGTTGTCATGTTTACTCTAGCATATTCAACCGCTTTATTTTTAAGAAGCATCTGCTCTATTAGCCATATACAAGCGGCACAGTGAATACCATCAACTATAAAATTAGCCTGTGATTTATCATTTTGAATTGTTATATAAGGGCTAAAATCTATATCAATTGGCAATACTGGTTTTGTTGATATATTTTTATTTGCAACACGTTTTTTATAATAGCTATTTAAGTTAGAATTTTTAATTAAATGATAAGCTGTTTCACAACCATTACAGCAAAATTTTTGATTATATGAATTTTGTAAACAGTGCAAACATTTATTCATTAGCTAGCTGTGTTTAATCTTTTTTGAAAAAATGATGTATCATCACCATATTTTGCCATAATAATAACATCCCATAAACCTGCTAGTGGTAAATTAGTTTCTGCACTATATACACCTTTTGTAACTTCTTTTAGGGGGATTGTTTTATCAAAACCTTCACGTGTTGGACGAACAAGTTTTGCCTGCAAAGTTGCTCCAGTTATTATTTTATTTTGTTTATTCTTTAAATTTATTGAAATAACTGTTTTAGTTAATGATTTATTATCAAAAGATATTTTACCCTGCCAGCCAAGCTTTAACATTTTTTGTTTAGCTGCTAAAGTTTTATTATATGCTAAACCTTCATCGTAAGCATGCTGACTTGTTAAACCTGTCCAGCTAGTATTAGCATAGTAAACAAAAATACCGTTTGATATAAAAATTGCACCCCAAAAAATTGCCAGTGCAATAATAAACTTCTTTTTATATTCTTTTGATGCTAGTGTTTCTGTCATTTTCATATTCTCTTTTATTTTGGAGCAATAAATATGCCGTCATAAATATCTTGTGCTTTTTCACCAATAACTACAAACTTAATTTTATTATTACCAGCTTTTATATTATTTTTGGGTATATCAACAAATAACCTGTAATCACCAATATCACTAGCTTTTATATTAACTATTAAGCCGTGTTCTTTATTACTACCTTGGTGTGATGTTGAAATAACTGCTCCTTTAACACCTTCTACAGAAAGAGTAAATTTTTGTTCTGTTGGATATTTATTTAAAATATGAACCCTATAAGCATTTCTTATATCGCCATTAGAAAGCTGAATATACATAGGATTTCTATCTCTTATTACGTTGATATCTATCATTTTTTTACCAGCTGATAAAGTATAAATAATTAGTGCTGAGAAAGTTAGTATTAATGTTAGATAAATAATACTTCTTGGGCGCATAATTCTGATTTTACTACCTTCTAAACCCTTAGCTCTGGCATTTATATTAGTTAAGGTATCATATTTTATTAAGCCTGTAGGGCGCTTAACTTTTTGCATAATATCATTACAAGCATCTATACAAAGTGCGCAGTTAATACATTGATACTGTTGACCATTACGGATATCTATACCCGTAGGACAAACAGCAACGCATCTGTTGCAATCTATACAATCACCTGCATTTTTATTGGAAACTTTGCCTCTTGGTTCGCCGCGCTTTTCATCAAAACTAACAATCATAGTATCTTCATCAAACATTGAACCCTGAAAGCGAGCATACGGACACATATAAGTACAAACATGTTCTCTGGCAAAACCTGCTAGTATGTATGTAGATAAAGTTAAAGTTGATATCCAAAACAATGCTGGATAAGATATTTGAAATTCGGATAAATGCTTAAAAAATGTTGGTGCATCTGTAAAATATAAAATAAAAGCCCCACCTGTAAATACAGAAATTAAAAGCCAAGTAAGATGTTTTAAAGTTTTACGCCAAATTTTATTAAAAGATAATTTATTATTTTGTAATCTTATTCTTTGAACTCTATCACCTTCAAAAAATCTTTCTACTGCTATAAATAAATCTGTCCATATAGTTTGTGGGCAGGCATATCCGCACCAAATTCTACCTAAAATACTAGTAACAAAAAATAAGGTTATTGCTGCTAAAGCTAGTAATCCTGTAAAGATAAAAACTTCTTGTGGCCAAACTTCAATAAAGAAAAAGTAAAATTTACGACTAGCAGTATCAATTAATACTGCTTGGTTTGGTAAACCTTCTCCTCGTTCCCAGCGGATAAAAGGTAAAAAATAATAAATACTTAAAAATAAAATTAAAAGTTTCCATTTTAAACTACGAAACTTACCTTTCACCCGTGCCGGAAAAACCTTTTTATGTTCTTCAAAAAGGTCATTTGTTCCTGATTTGTTAATTTCTGTCATTTATATATACTATTTCTCTCCACCGCTAAGTGAATAAACATATACTGCTAATTTTTTAATAGTATCTTCATCTAAACGTTTAGCAAATGCTGGCATTTCACCTTTTCGACCATGGGCTAATGTTTCAGCTAGTGTAGATTTGTCTCCACCATATAGCCAGATAGCGTTAAATAAGTTTGGTGCACCTGTTTCGTGCATACCTTGACCTTGTTCCCCATGACAAGCAGCACAATTTTCAGCAAAAATAGTTGCCCCTTCTTCTGATCCTTCAGTTGGCTTAATTTGTTTACTTTGCACCATTACATACTGAATAACATTTTTGATTTCATCTTTTTCAAGCATTTCATCATCACCAAAAGCAAGCATATTACCTATGCGAGTGTCTTCATCAAGTGGAGAACGAATACCATGTTTAATAGTAGTTAAAATATCTTCTAATTTACCACCCCATAACCATTCATCATCTAGTAAACTAGGAAAACCTTTAGCACCGCCAGCACCAGATCCATGACATTGAGAACAGTTCAAAGCAAATGCAGCTTTACCACCTTCAATAGCATAATTACGAATACTATCATCATCTATAATTTGTTGAGCAGTCATAGCATGAATTTTATCATTAAATACTTTTTGAGCTTTTTCTGCTTTTTGTTGATCTTCAACTAGTTGACCTCGCTGTGTCCAGCCTGAAAGGCTTTTAACATTAGGAATAGACGGATAATATATTGCGTAACCAATTGCATAAATTATACATGCATAAAATGTTAATAACCACCATCTAGGTAATGGGTTATTATATTCTTTAATACCGTCCCATTCATGTTCTGTTGTTTCAACTTCTTTTTGTTTAGGCTTTGTATTTGCCTTTTTAGCTACTGTTTTTTTAGCTGTTACTTTTTTAACCATTGCTTAACCTTCCTCTTTAAATGGAATATTGCCATGTTCTTCGTGTTCTTTTTTTGCGCTAGGCTTAAATGCCCACCAAATTATAGCCACAAAGGCAAGCATAAAACATACCATACCAATAAATGCTGAATAACCTTTTACTTCTTCGTAACCCATTAATTTGCCTCCTTGTATGTGGAGAAATCAACTAAAGTTCCAAGCATTTGTAAATAAGCAATTAAGGCATCAAGTTCAGAAATATATGAATCATTGCCATCAAAGTTACCAAGAACTGCTTTTGGATAACTTGCCTGTAAGTCTTCGTTATCTACATCAACTTGAGCTTCTACATCTTGTACTGCATTTTTAATTTGCTCATCTGTGTATGGTACTCCAACCATTTTTAATGCTTTTAAATGAGCAGCAACATCATCATATTTAAGTTTATTTTTAGCTAAAAA
>JALTLI010000069.1:0-313 GCA_027005635.1 Alphaproteobacteria bacterium | reverse complement strand
CTAGGCTTAAATGCCCACCAAATTATAGCCACAAAGGCAAGCATAAAACATACCATACCAATAAATGCTGAATAACCTTTTACTTCTTCGTAACCCATTAATTTGCCTCCTTGTATGTGGAGAAATCAACTAAAGTTCCAAGCATTTGTAAATAAGCAATTAAGGCATCAAGTTCAGAAATATATGAATCATTGCCATCAAAGTTACCAAGAACTGCTTTTGGATAACTTGCCTGTAAGTCTTCGTTATCTACATCAACTTGAGCTTCTACATCTTGTACTGCATTTTTAATTTGCTCATCTGTGTATGGTAC
>JALTLI010000068.1:1623-6092 GCA_027005635.1 Alphaproteobacteria bacterium | reverse complement strand
TAGAAAATGGTGAAAACCTACTAATTTTAGGAAGTGCCGGAACAGGTAAAAGTACCTTTTTAAAATGGATACGCAAAAAAATTGGCGAAGAAAAAAACTATGTAGTTTTAGCACCAACAGGCATGGCGGCTTTGCAGGTTGGTGGGCAAACTATCCATAGCTTTTTTGGTTTTAAACCACAATTAATGGATAGCCCCAGTGCATGGCGTAAACCACGTAATACCAAAATATATGAAAAATTAGATTTAATTATTATTGATGAAATATCTATGGTGCGAGCAGATATTTTTGATTCAATAGATAAATTTTTACGTAAATTTGGTAAAAATAAAGAGGAGCCATTTGGTGGTGTTCAACTGCTTGTTATGGGTGATTTATTCCAGCTTTCACCAATTGTAAGAAGAGATGAACAAAGCTATTTTGCAGAAATGTTTGGAACACCGTTCTTTTTTGGTAGCCAAGCATGGCGTGATGGCTATTTCAATTTACTAGAATTTACTCACATATTCAGACAATCTGATGAACCATTTATTAACATGTTAAATAGAATTCGTCATGGAGACAAAGGGCAAGATTTATTAAAATCACTAAATGAGCGTCTAACTGATAAACATGCAGAAGGTTCAGTAATTTTGGCTGCCCGTAATCGTACGGTAGATAATATTAATGAACGTGAACTAGCCAAGCTTAATACTAAAGAATATACATATAAAGCCAAAAAAACAGGTAAGGTGGATGAAAAATCATTTACTAGCCCAGTGGAATTAACTTTAAAAGTTGGCGCACGGGTTATGTTTACCAGAAATGATGTAAACGCTAGGTGGGTGAACGGAACTTTGGGAGAAGTTGTAAAATGCCGAGATGAAAGTGTTACCATAAAAACTGATGACGATAAATTATATATAGTTGAAGCAGTAAAATGGGAGCTTACAAAATATCAATTTGATGAAGAAACAGATAAATCGGTTGCTGTTGTTGCAGGTACTTTTAGCCAGTTACCATTAACTTTAGCGTGGGCATTAACTATTCATAAAGCACAAGGTCAAACACTGGAAAATTGCACTATTGATTTATCTGATGGTGGAATTTTTGCCGAAGGTCAGCTTTATGTTGCTTTAAGCAGAGCTAGAAATTTAGAATCTATCCATTTAACTAAGCCTATTAACCCTTCAGATATCTTAACTTCTGCAGATGTAAAAAATTTTTATTCTAGCTTGTAAACATATTATTTACAGTATACACTTATTGCTAGTAACAAACAAAACATATTCTTTTCATTAACCAGAGGTAATCATTATGGATTGGTTTGGTAATAAAAACGGTGGCTCATTTTTGGGCTTAAAATCACAAAGTTTTATGGGGGGCTCTACAGTAAACAGTATTGCTGGAGATTTACCTGAATTTATGAGTGGTGTGAAATCTGAAGATGGTCAGCATAGTTTTGCTACCTCTATTTTGGGCAATAAGGTATCTTTAAGTGATGCGCCTGATATTGCTAACGCTAAATATGATCCGATGGAAAAAGTTAAAGTTCCTTGGTGAATTATAGTAGTTTAACTTAATACACTTGCCCAATGGGCAAATATTAAGTCAAATTGCTATAACTATAAAAAAGTCGTTATATTAAAAAGCCTTTTCTTAATTGAAGAGGCTTTTTTTATGTGTTAAAAATATAGCGATTTTGTTGTGTTTTTACTAGTTTTGTGCTATGTTTCTACAACATTAAAAAATAAGTAAAAAAAGGTTCCCAATATGGCTGAATTAGATACAGGCGTTTCATTAATTCCAATTGAAGATGATATGAAAAAATCATACCTAGAATATGCAATGAGTGTAATTGTTTCTAGGGCACTACCAGATGCAAGAGATGGTTTAAAACCAGTTCACCGTCGTATTTTATATGCCATGAGAGAACTTGGTAATGAATATAATCGCCCGTATAAAAAATCTGCTCGTGTGGTTGGTGATGTTATGGGTAAATATCATCCTCATGGTGATAGCTCAATTTACATGGCTTTAGTTCGCATGGCACAAGATTTTTCTATGCGTTTGCCATTAATTGATGGTCAAGGTAACTACGGTTCAATGGACGGGGATAACCCTGCTGCTATGCGTTACACTGAAACTCGTATGGCTCGTCCTTCTGCATCATTATTACAAGACATTGATAGAGATACTGTTAACTTTATGCCAAACTATGATGGTCATGATAGTGAGCCAACTGTTCTTCCTGCACGTTTTCCAAACCTGCTTGTAAATGGTACAAGTGGTATTGCTGTTGGTATGGCTACTAATATCCCTCCGCATAACCTTGGTGAAATGATAGATGCTACAATTCACTATGTAGATAATCCAGATGATTCACCTGAAATGGTTGAACAATTTGTTAAAGGTCCAGATTTTCCAACTGGTGGTATTGCTATGGGAATGGGTGGTATAAAATCTGCGATTTTAAGTGGACGCGGAAGCGTTGCTGTACGTGCAACTACTAATGTGGAAGAAATTCGTCCTGGAAAAGAAGCTATTATTGCTACCGAAATGCCTTACCAAGTAAATAAAGCAAAACTCACAGAACGTATTGCTGAGCTTGTTCGTGATAAAGTTATTGAAGGTATTTCTGACCTACGTGATGAATCAGACCGTTCTGGTGTTCGTTTAGTTATTGAACTTAAACGTGATGCCAACAGTGAAGTTGTTTTAAGCCAATTATTTAAACATACAGCATTACAAAGTTCATTTAGTTATAATATGTTAGCATTAGATAATGGTCGTCCTAAACTGATGAACATGAAAGATGTTTTAACATGCTTTATTGATCACCGTGAAGAAGTTATTACTAGAAGAACTAAATTTGATTTGCGTAAAGCTCGTTATCGTGCGCATGTTCTAGTTGGTTTAGCTACTGCTGTTGCTAATATTGATGATGTTATTAAAATTGTACGTAATGCATCAGACCCAAAAGATGCAAAAGCAAATTTAATTAAAACACCATGGAATGCTAGTGAGGTTATGCCATTAATTGAATTACTTGGTGAAGTTGCAAGCGGTACTACTTATATGATGTCTGAAATTCAGGCACAAGCAATCCTAGATTTAAAATTACATAGATTGACAGGGCTTGAACGTGATAAAATTAGTAATGAAGCCAAAGAGATATCTAATTATATTAAAGAATTAGTTGAAGTTCTTTCTAATAGGAATAAATTGCTTACAATTTTAAAAGATGAACTTCTTGAAGTAAAAGAAATATTTGGTACTCCACGTAAAACTGTAATTTCTGAAAGTGATTCTGAAGTTGATATTGAAGATTTAATTACTCCAGAAGATATGGTTGTTACAATTTCTACAGATGGTTATGTTAAGCGTCAACCAATGAGCGATTATCGCTCTCAACGCCGTGGAGGTAAAGGTAAAAGCGTATCAAAAATGAAAGATGAAGAAGAAGTAGAAACATTCTTCGTTGCAAATACTCATGATCCATTACTATTTTTCACTTCATTAGGTAAAGTTTACAAGCTTAAAGTTTATGAACTTCCACTTGCTAGCCGTGGTGCACGTGGTAAAGCATTTATTAACCTATTACCAATTGAAAAAGACGAACGTATAAACCGTGTTGTGCCTACTCCTCGTAACGCTGAGGATAGAGAAGGTAAGGTATTAATGTTTGCAACTGAAAAAGGTTTAATTCGTAAAACTCCGCTAAAAGCATTTGATAATGTGTATATTACCGGTATTAAAGGTATGGCATTAAATGAAGGTGATACTTTAGTTACTGTTTGTATTGCTGATGAAAACAAAGGAGATATTCTTATTAGTTCCAGACAAGGTAAAGCCGTACGTTTCCCAATTAATAGTTTGCGTACTATTGCTAGTCGTACTGGTTTAGGGGTTAAAGGTATTACCCTTAAAGATGGTGATAAATTAATGAGCATGGACGTAGTAAATGAAGAAGAAACACCGTTTATTTTAACCGTTACAGAAAATGGTTATGGTAAACGTACTGCAAGCCCTGATTTCCCAACTAAAAGCCGTGGTACTTTAGGTGTTATTGCTATTAAAACTTCTGACCGTAATGGTGAAGTAGTTGCTTCAATTCCTGTTGATGTTGATGATCAAATTATGATTTTAACAACTGATGGACAAGCTATTCGTATGAATGTTGATGAAGTTAGTGTTATTGGACGAAATACTCAAGGTGTGCGTTTATTTAAAACTGATGGAGCAAAAGTTGCCTATGTTAGCCGTATTCAGGCAGATATGTTAGATGATGAAGATGGTGAAACAGTTATTGATAGTGAAGTTGTTGCATCTACTCAAGAAGAAGCTTCTACAAGTGAAGTTAAAACTGAAGAGTAAATTATAGTAAGTAAAAAAGCCTCCGTATTGGAGGCTTTTTATTTTTTGCAAACTACTTCATAGTATTTAAAACGCTAGCAGTTTCTTCTTCGCTTAATAAACTGCGTGCGACT
>JALTLI010000068.1:0-1613 GCA_027005635.1 Alphaproteobacteria bacterium | reverse complement strand
ATAAAAATTATCCCATGAAAAAACTAAGTTAAAAATAATATTTCTATTTTCATCTAAGTTTACGTGCCATGTAATACTTCCTTCTTTTTGTGGACGAGCCCAAAAAGATTCAATAGCTGTTTTAACACAATTACTAACACGGTTAGTAACCTGTGGTACGCCATTTACTTGTAAATCATCTGGAATAGTGAAAAATATTGCATTTTCACATCTTGCTATTTCATCGGAAATAAACTTAATATTATTACCATGTAATTGGCTAAATGCTTTAGCTAGATCCTGAAATATTTCATCGTTAGGATTTATAATTACAAAAGAATTACTGAGGTATTCAATTGCTTTACGTTCAAGTTCTCCATTATGCATGGTTGGAAGTTGCGCCAAAAAAACATTTGGCTGTTCTGTGTATTTCTTTGCTGTAGAAATCATAAAAAATCCTCAAGGATTATTATTAAAAAGGAAATAAAGTTATAACTTTTTGTAAAATACCTTTTTAAAAAGTAAAAGACAACTATTTATTTTTATGCTTAAATAGTAGTTATGAAAAATATTAAAAAAGTAGCAATTTACCCTGGAACATTTGATCCTTGCACCCGTGGACACATAGATATACTAACAAGAAGTGCAAAATTATACGATGAAGTTATAGTTGCAGTTTCTGCCCATAAAAAAAAGCAAACAATGTTTGATATTGAAACCAGAGTGGAAGCTTTTTCTGTTGCAATAGAAAATATAAACAATGTTAGAGTAGAAAAATTTGATGGTTTATTAGTTGATTTTGCAACAAAAAATAACGCTAATGTTATTATCAGAGGCTTGAGGGTTAGCTCAGATTTTGAATATGAATTTAATATGGCTCAATTTGCCAAGGATCAAAACCCTAATATTGAAATGGTTTATTTAATGGCAACAGGTAATAATTTGCATATTTCATCTTCTGCTGTACGTGAATTAATTAGAATGAATGCAGATGTTTCTGCCTATATACCAAATAATGTTTATAATATTATAGCAAAAAAATAGCTTCTTAATTTATAATTAAGAAGCTAAACGTTAATATGCGCCAATCTTTTTTTCAAAATAATGGCAACTGTTTGGTGGTTATTATGATTTGCCTTATCAATTGCAGAATGTTTTTCAATATTCTTTTTAAAAATCATCTGCGGAGCAAAGGTAAATAAAATCATAGTTGTTACAATATGACCAGCAGAAGCCGAACACATCATAGCAAACCAACCAAGTTTGTTTTGAATAGTAACATCTGCTTTTCTTTTTAAAAGCTCATGCAGAATATTATTTTCACCACGCCACGCAACGTACATTAATGGTGTATTGCCATATTCATCACGAGCATTTATATTTGCACCATTTTCTAAAGCATTAATTACTTCTTTAATGGTACCAGTTTTCACCGCCTTAAATAAGGCGTCATTTTTTATTTTTAAAGACATAATAATACCTTATTTTTTTAAGCGGAAAGGAAGGTTATACGTTATTATAGTAAATTAACTTAACAACTTTACGGTTAAGAGATTTATAAATTAAATCCTATTAATTTTAAACGAGAAAACGTAAAAGTGTTAAGTTAAATTGCTATAACTATTATATAAGCA
>JALTLI010000067.1 GCA_027005635.1 Alphaproteobacteria bacterium | reverse complement strand
TCATTTTTTTTATAATTTACCTATTATATATTAATTTATTTACCTATTAACCTTGGTAGCATTGACATATCATTAAAGATTATATCTGCACCAGCTTCTTCTAGCTCTTTGCGGTAGTCATCGTTACCTTTGTGGCTACCACCTGTAAAGCCTAAAACAACCATACCTGCCATTCTTCCAGCTTTTACACCTGCAACGCTATCTTCTATTACCACACAATCACGTGGTTCTACACCCATTTTTTCTGCTGCGTGCAAAAATAAATCTGGGTATGGCTTACCACGTTTTACCATTTTTGAACTAAATATGGAATCTTTATCAAAAAAATCTGATAAATTAGTTAGTTCTAATGAGTTTTCTATATTTAAAGATGATTTATTAGATGTAACACATTTACTAGCGGGTACATTCATTAAAACTTTTTTTATTCCTTTAATAGGATGTATATTTTCATTTTTATTACTAGAAGTTTCTTTTAATTCTATTTCAAAACTATCAGGCAATTTCATATCTAGCTTTTTTTCAACAATATCTTTTAATGAATTTACATCCATATTATTAAAATTATATTTATTATCTTCTATTTCATTTTTAGTAGTTATAGTTATATCTTTATCAGCTGTAGCATCATCTACAAGCACACCGCCACAATCAAATATAATTAATTTGTCCATAATATTATTCTTTTTATTTGTTGTTTTTTTAGTTATTTATTTTGCATATAAGCACGACGCGGATAATTACCAGTTGGCGCTTTTACATTTCTTCTTAAATTTTCATCATAAATAGCATTAGCTAATTTTTTTAGTTGTGCATTTGTTGGGCTAGAAGGGTAGGGATTATGGTAGTATCCTGTCCCTGGTCTTTTATAATTATTGTTTCTTGAAGAGCCTCTTGATGAACTGTAGTTAAATAATCTTCTGCTACCACTACTTCTAAAAAGAGGTCTTGTTATTCCTCTAAAAAGAGGTCTAGGTCTTGTTATTCCTCTAAAAAGAGGTCTTGTAGATGTTCTTCTAAAAATAGGAGTAGTTGTCCTGTTATTATAAATACTGCGATTAGTTGTATTTCTATAAATACTTCCACTAGAGCTATTTCTGTAAATACTTCCACCACTATTATTAGAATAATAATTGCTAGAAAAAGATAGAGATGGCTGTAATGTAATAATTACACTCAACATAATAAATAATATTTTTTTCATTTCCTGTCTCTTTCTAATAAATTACCCTATATACCAACCAAGCAGTATACACACTGTATGGTTGGTATACAAGGTTTAATTACTATAATAGTAACTAATTTTACTTATACAAGTAGTTAGGCAGATTTTTTGTCATCTCCTTCATTTTTATTATCTTCAGAAACATCTTCAAAATCAGCATCTACAACATCATCATCTTTAGCATCTGCTGTTTCTGTAGTTGTTGAATTAGCTTCTTCAGTTGCTTGATTTTCTTGTTCTGCTTTGTAAATAGCTTCACCAAGTTTCATTGATGCTTCCATAAGAGCGTCAGCTTTAGATTTTAGATCTTCAGCAGAAGCATTTTCATCATCTAAGGTTGTTTTAACTTCAGCAATAGCATCTTCAATAGCTGTTTTATCAGCATCTTCAATTTTATCACCGTGTTCTTTCAAGCTTTTTTCAGTTGAATGCATCATGCTTTCAGCATTATTACGTGCTTCAATAGCTTCTTTACGCTCTTTATCAGCATCAGCATTTTCTTCTGCTTCTTTAACCATTCTTTCTACATCTTCATCACTTAAACCACCAGATGCTTTAATTTGTATTTTTTGTTCTTTGCCTGTGCCTTTATCTTTTGCAGAAACATTAACAATACCGTTAGCATCAATATCAAATGTTACTTCAATTTGAGGCACACCACGAGGAGCAGGAGGTATATCTGATAAATCAAACTGACCAAGTAGTTTGTTGTCTGCTGCCATAGGACGTTCACCTTGGAATACACGGATAGTTACAGCACCTTGGTTATCTTCTGCTGTTGAGTAAATCTGTGATTTTTTAGTTGGAATAGTAGTATTACGTTCAATTAACGCATTAAATACTCCACCTAAAGTTTCAATACCTAATGAAAGTGGTGTAACATCTAGTAAAAGAACATCTTTAACATCACCTTGTAAAATACCTGCTTGTGTTGCGGCACCAATAGCTACAACTTCATCTGGGTTAACACCTTTATTTGGTGCTTTACCAAAGAATTTTTCAACAGTTTCTTGTACTTTAGGCATACGAGTTTGCCCACCAACAAGTATAACTTCATCAATTTCACTAACAGAAATACCAGCATCTTTCATTGCAAGTTTGCAAGGTTCTAATGTGCGTTCTACTAAATTGCTAACTAAGCTTTCAAGTTTTGCACGAGTTAAAGTTATCTGCAAGTGTTTAGGTCCATTTTCATCCATAGTAATAAATGGACAACTAATATCTATTGATTGAGAAGAGCTAAGTTCTTTTTTAGCTTTCTCTGCTTCATCTTTCAAGCGTTGAAGAGCCATTTTATCTTTGCTTAAATCTATGCCGTTATCTTTTTTAAATTCAGCAATTAAATGTTCAATGATTTTTTGGTCAAAATCTTCACCACCAAGGAATGTATCACCATTTGTAGCTTTAACTTCAACAACACCATCACCAATTTCTAAAATAGATACATCAAATGTACCACCACCTAAATCATAAACTACAATATTTTTATTGTCATCACCAGTTTCACTTAATCCATAGGCAAGAGCAGCCGCTGTAGGTTCATTAACTAAACGTAGAACATTTAAGCCAGCAATTTTACCAGCATCTTTTGTTGCTTGACGTTGAGCATCGTTAAAGTAAGCAGGTACAGTAATAACTGCATCTGTTACATCTTCTCCTAGGTAATCTTCGGCAGTTTTTTTCATTTTTTGAAGAATAATTGCACTTATTTCTGAAGGTGCATATTTTTTACCTTGTGCTTCTACCCATGCGTCTCCGTTACCACCTTTAACGATTTTATATGGCACCATGTTTTTATCTTTTTTAACTGTTTCATCAGTCATTCTTCTACCAATTAAACGTTTAATTGCAAACAATGTATTTTCAGAGTTTGTTACAGCCTGACGACGAGCTGACATACCAACTAATTTTTCACCGTCTTTAGTAAAACCAACGATAGAAGGGGTTGTGCGCATACCTTCTGAATTTTCAATAACTTTTGGTGTGTCACCATCCATTATTGCAACACAGCTATTTGTTGTTCCTAAGTCAATTCCTATTACTTTTCCCATTTTATTTATCCTTATATTTTAATTTAATTTATTTAATTTGTTACTATTAGTTAGTTTTTATTTTGCAGTTGCAACTAATGCTGGACGAAGTAATCTTTCACCAATCATATAGCCTGCCTGCATTTCTTGAACTATTGTTCCACTTTCTGCTTTTTTATCTTCTATTTCCATCATTACTTGGTGTAATTCTGGGTTAGCTTTTTCTCCCATGCTTTTAATTTTTATAATTTTAAGTTTATCGCATGATGTAGCAATTTGTTTTTCAACCATTTGGATACCTTCAAGCATTGATTTGATGGCATCTTCAGTTGAGACTTCATCACTTTTCTTCATTATTGTTAAGGCTCTATCTAGGTTATCTCTTACCTCAACTAGTTCCTTTGCAATATTTGAAATTGCATATTTACGTGCATCATCAACTTCTTTTTTAGAACGTTTTTTTAGGTTTTCAATTTCGGCAGCTAAACGATAAGTTTTATCCTTCCACTCATCACGCTCTGTTTCTAAATCTATAATAACATTATCACATTCCTCTATTTCTTCTTCTAAATCATGTTCATGCTCATGTGCTTCTACTAACTCTTCTTTTAGTATTTTAGGATCTTCATTTCCATTAAGAGTTTCTTTATTTGTATTACTCATTATTTATTTTCCTCTTTTTGTTTTTCTAGTGCTTCACTTAATAATTTAGATGTATAATCAATAATATTAATTGCACGTTTATAATTCATACGCATTGGGCCTATAACCCCTAGTGTACCAATAGTTTCTCTGTCTTTAGTTCCGTAGTTAGAGGTTATTAAAGCGCAATCTTTAACTTCACCTATTTTACTATCACTTCCAATAAATATTTGGACACCTGTACCCTTGCTTACTTCATTAAGTAGAGCCATAAGAAGACGTTTTTCTTCAAATACATTAAATAAATCTTTTAATTGGTCACGAACCAATTCTGGATATTGAAATAAATTTTGACTACCAGAAACAACTAATGCACTATCACTTAAAGCTGGTTCGCTCCATGTTTCTGCAACGTTTATCATGTTGTTCATTAAAGTATCAACTTCACAACGTTTTTCTGTTAGTTCTTCCATCATTGCAACTCTTGCATCTGGTAGAGTATGCCCACCTATAATATCAGTTAAATATTTAGATGATTGGTTTAAAGTTTTTGCATCAATTTTATTTGGTACATTTATTATTCTATTTTCAATTTTACCAGATTTTGTAACCATTACAGCAACAACTCTATCATTGCTTAATCGAATAAATTCTATTGTTTCTAGTGGGTCAGAATCATTTTGAGGAGAAGAAACCAAACCAGCACAAGAAGTAAACTGACTTATTTTTTGTGAAATATCATTTACAATAACATCAAAATCAATGCCATCTTTAATTGATGCGTCGAGCTCTTTTTTTATGTTAGATTTTAAATTACCAATTTCAACTAAACTGTTTGCGTAGTACCTAAAACCATCTTCAGTTGGAACTCTTCCTGCAGATGTATGAGGGCTAGTTAAGTAGCCTTTTTCTTCTAGATCTGCCATAACATTGCGGATTGTAGCCGGAGACAAAGTTTCACTTTTATTGATTTGAGACAAAGCCTTAGAACCAACAGGTGAACCTGTTGATGTGTAGATATCTACTACACTTTCCAATATATTTTCTGCGCGTTTGTTTAGTTCATTTTCCATAAAAAGTATATTAGCACTCTTTAGGTGTGATTGCCAAGCTTTTTTTAGCAGTCTATTAAAAAGAGTGCTATTTTTTTATTGTCAGTTATAAATTTGTAAGGGCTAGCATAAGATTTTACAAGAGAAGAGGGAACACTAAATAAATGTCAGAATTACAAATTATATGCCTAATTATATTGTTTGCTATTGCAAATATGCGTCCATTAATGTTTAGGAATTGTTCAGTTAAATCTAATCCATTAAGTACAACATCAATGATATCTATTTGGTATTTTATTGGTGTGGTTTTACTTTATCCATTTTATGGAAATATGTTACATGAAGCCATTCCTGTAATTATTGAAAAACCATATTTATTATTAATAGGTTTTTCTAAGGGGGCAGGATTATGGTTAGCTGGATACATTGGGCAATATTTACGTAGCCAAAGTAATTCAAGTTGTGCGTATGCTAAGCAAGTTAGTATTGGTGGTGTTGCTGTTATAAATGCTATGCAGGGTGAGGTACTTATTATGCCACAATGGATAGCTGTTGTAGCGCTAGTTATTTTAGGAATTATATTTACCTACAAAGGACACATAAGTGAATTATCACGTAAATATCAATTAAGTTTTTTAGCAATGATAGGTTTATCTATTATTCCATCAACAGCAGATTATGCGGTTATTAGCCAAACAAACTGGTATATTATGATGCTAACAGTAAGTTCCGCAATGATGCTTATTACTGTTTTTAAGTTGAAAAATATTAGTGAAATAAAAAAACTATTTACTTCTAAGGATGATTTAAGATTAGGTGCTTTTATGTTAGTAACAGAAATAGCAATCATGATGATACTTGTAACTTATGTACCAGTAACAATGGCGGTATTAGTTATGTCACTTAGTGTGCCAACTATGATGGTTATTTCTAGTTTATTATGGAAAGAGGGTAATTGGAAACATCAATTTGCCTTTGGTTGTTTTGGTTATATAGCAATGTTGCCTATGGTTTTAATGTAAAGTTACCAAATAGAGTTTTCTATATCTTTAATAAATTCTCTATGAGCAACAATTTCTTCCTCTGATGCAGGGAAGGAGCGAGCTTCATACTTAACTTTATTAGTTGGTAATTTTAGTTTAACTTCATTTGTTGTTTTATTAGTATTATTTTGTATGTT
>JALTLI010000066.1 GCA_027005635.1 Alphaproteobacteria bacterium | reverse complement strand
TTAATAACATGGGGTTATTTGTAAAAAATGAACATCCTAACAGGGTTGATCTACCTAATGGTAAAACTGTTTGGATACATGATTTTACCATTACCATGACTAATGGCTATAGTATTGAAAATGATGAAATAATAAGTACATTATCACAGGCTCTTACTATGGCATGGAATGGAGATTTAGATAGTGATACCTTAAATAAACTGCTGCTAACTGGCAAAATTAATGTTAGACAAGTTATAATACTGCGTGCTTACGTAGCTTACATGCAACAAATTGGTATGAAGTATCCGCAAGAATATGTCCGCAATACACTAGTAAAACATGCAGATATTGCCAGTATTATTATTCAACTTTTCGATGCTAGATTTGACGTTAATTTAAACCAATCCACAAGCGATAAAAAACAAAAAGAGCTAGACAAAAAATTCACAAAAGCAATGATAAATGTTGCAGTACTAGATGAAGATATTATCTTAACACGTTTAAAACATATAATATTAGCAACAGTTAGAACAAATACATGGCAAAGAGAAAATATAACAGATCCATTAGCATTTAAAATAAAAAGTGCTGATGTTCCTGATTTAGTTAAACCTCATCCACTATATGAAATTTCTGTATATTCAAGCAATGTAGAAGGTATTCACTTACGTGGTGGAATGACTGCAAGAGGCGGACTTCGTTGGTCTGATAGGCCAGCAGATTTCCGCACAGAAATTTTAGGCTTAATGAAAGCACAAATGACAAAAAATGCAGTTATTGTACCTGTTGGTTCTAAGGGTGGTTTTGTTCTAAAAACCCCTCCTTGTAATTTAAAGGAACCAGAAACATGTGATAAAAACGCTTTAATGAATAATGTAAAAGAATGTTACTCTACATTTATTCGCAGTTTATTAAGCGTTACAGATAATATTATTAACGGTAAAGTTGTTCATCCAATAAATGTAAGACTTTACGATGGTGATGATCCATACTTAGTTGTTGCCGCCGATAAAGGTACTGCGACTTTTTCTGATTTAGCAAACAGTGTAGCCATGAATGCTAACTACTGGGCTGGTAAACACAATGGATTTTGGCTTGGTGATGCATTTGCTTCTGGCGGATCTAATGGATATGATCATAAAGCAATGGGAATTACAGCCCGTGGAGCATGGGAATGTGTTAAACATCATTTCCGTCATTTAAACAAAGATATCCAAAAAGAAGATTTCAGCGTGATGGCTGTAGGTGATATGGCTGGAGATGTATTTGGTAACGGTATGCTTTTAAGTAAACATATTTGTTTAAAAGCTGCTTATAACCACATGCATATTTTTATTGATCCTACCCCTAATTCAGCAACAAGTTATAAGGAACGTTTACGTTTATTTAAAAATCCTCAGTTGAATTGGTCTAACTATGAAACCAAGCTTATTTCTAAAGGTGGTGGAGTATTTAATAGAAAAGATAAATACATAAAATTGACCCCTCAAATTCAGCAAATGCTTGGAATTAAGGATAAACAGCTCACCCCTGATAACTTAATAAAACACCTTATAACTATGGATGTTGAACTTATTTGGAATGGTGGTATTGGTACATTTATTAAATCTAGCCATGAAAGCCACTCTGACGTTGGTGACAGAGCAAATGATACCATAAGAGTAGACGCCAAAGATGTTAGAGCAAAAGTTATTGGTGAAGGTGGTAACCTTGGTTTAACTCAATTAGCTAGGGTTGAATACGCACTAAATGGTGGTGCAATTAATACTGATGCCATTGATAATAGTGCTGGAGTAGATTGCTCTGACCATGAAGTAAATATTAAAATACTCATGACTTTAGTTCAAAATAGTAGCAAAATATCTGATAATGAAAGAAATAAAATACTAGCAAAAATGACCAACGAAATTGGCTTGCAAGTACTTAAAGATAACTATTATCACTCTCAGGTATTAAGTATAAAACAACGTGCTGCTATAAAAGATCATGCAACAAATAAACAATTAATGATGAGTTTAGAACGCAAAGGATCATTAGATTTAGCAGTTGAATTTTTACCTACATACGAAGATTTAGACGAACGCTTGAAAAAAGGTAAAGGTTTAACCAGACCAGAATTAAGCATTTTACTAGCTTACGCTAAAATGGATGCCTTTGATGAAATTATTGTAACTGATTTACCAGATACTAAATCTTTACAACATTATTTGGTGGAATACTTCCCTTCTCTTATGCAAAAAGAATATAAAAAATATATGCAAAGCCACCGCCTAAAACGTGAAATAGTTGCTACCCAAATTGCAAATGAAATTGTTAACCGAATGGGGCCTACATTCCTAAATAGAATGAGCAGAGAAACTGGCTATAGTAATAATGATATTAGCAGAGCTTATTTAATATCTCGATCATTACTAAATGCACAAGAATATTGGGATATAATAGAAAGTTTGGATAACAAAGTTTCTATGGATAGCCAAATGAAAATGCTAGAAACTGTTAAGAAAATTGTAGAATATACAACTTTTTGGTTACTAAGACACGGCAACCACCCAATGGATATAGAAAAAGAGGTAACAAAAGCAGAGCAAGCATTTTGTGATATAAAATGCAATTTATTAAACTACCAAACATCTAGTATGATAAAGCATCATAAACAACGGGTTAAAAACTGGAAAGAGCAAGGATTACCACAAAAAGTTGCTCAAGATTTCAGCTTGCTTTCAACAATGACTTGCGCACCAGATGTAGCATGTATATCTATAAAAACAAAAAAATCCATTAAAAAAGTAATGGAAATTCACTTTATGGTTGGTGAAAAATTAGGTTTATCAAATCTACATAATGCCACAAGAAAAATACCTATAAGTAATAACTGGCAAAGGGTTGCTTCTCTTGCAATTATTGATGATTTATATACTTACCAACAAAAAGCAACAACAATTATAGCTACTAAAAACAACAAAGAAGATCCTAAAACAACATTAGATAATTGGATTAAAAGCAAAGGAAATAGCTATAATATGTATGAAAATATATTAACCGATTTTAATGCCCAATCAGTTGTTAGCCATGCAATGCTAAATGTTATACTGGGGCAATTAAAAGGCTTGGTAATGGAAAAATAAACAATAAATTGCTCACAATTTATTGTTTATAGTGATTTGACACCTAAGCAGCTTTAGCAGATGCCTTAAATGTACTTTGGGCATAAGCATTCCACCTATCTTCCATATCAATTTGTGGGAAGCCATAAGTAATAGACATAGCAGCACTTACAATTAAACCATAAAATAATTCAACTCCCTGCTCTGGTGAAATAGTACTATTTAGCATAGTTTGATTAGTCCGCAAAAACTGTGCAACATGAGAACGAAGCTTAGCATTTAATAATTTAATTCTTTCAGAAATGCCAATAGCCTCTGTTGCACCATGACCTAAAAATAAACGAGCAAGCCCAGGGTGACTTTCAAAGAAATGCATATATTGCGTAAATAATTGTTCTAAGGCTGCAATATCATTACGTTCTGTAACACCTTCTAAACTTTGTAAAATGTTATCTTCCATATAGGTAATAATGGAAGTAAATATTTCTTCCTTGGAACGGTAATGCCGGTAAATAGCCGCCTCAGTAACATGAACCTCATCAGCAATACGAGAAATTGTAACTTTAACAGAAGGATCTTCCAGCAATGTAGATACAGCTTTTAGTATCTTCATTTTTCCAGGGCTCATTTTGGTTATACTCATTACTTTAATCCTTAAAATTTATTTTTTGGTTAACATTCACTAACCAAGATAACACATTTTCTGCTTGTTCATCTACAAAATCATAATTTATTTTATTTGGCTTAATTAATACTGTTTTCATTCCCAACTTTTTAGCTGGCGGTAAATTACGTACAGTATCTTCAACCATAATGCAATTTATTGCATCTGTTTTTAGCTCTTTTAATAACTTTTCATAAGATTTTATATCTTCTTTTCCTCTAAATCCTGTCCAAGTAAAATCATAAATTTCTTTAAAAATATCTTGCATATCAAGGTGCTTTAGAACTTTTTTAGCATAACTTTTTTCTGCATTAGTAAAAATAACTTTTTTCCCAGGTAACTTGTTAATAAGCTCTTTTGTGGTAGCGCAAGCAACAAGTTTTTCTATACTTAAATTATCAAATATATAATTATAATACTTTTTATGACATATTTTACCCGTAAGTAATTTGTTAGCAATATGTCCTCCATGAACCTGCCAATATTCATCAGCTGTAAGCAAATGAGCATTATAAACACTTTCTCCATGTTCATTTTTCATAAAATTTAGTGAATTTGAGGTTATTTCTTCAAAGATGCCTGCAGTATCATCATATAAAGTATTATCTAAATCAAAAATCCATGTTGTTGTATTGCTATAGGGCATTTTTATTTATCTCTTTTAAACAATCTAAAAGTGTTGGGTAGGCATGATGAATGTAATCCCTACCTTCTTTTTCTCCATGAACAAGAACTGTTGTCATTCCAAGTTCATGAGGTACTTTTAAATTTATGTGGCTATCTTCAAAAAATGCACATGTTTTAGGGTTTAAATCTAAACTATCTACTAGTTTTGTATAAACTTGCTTATCAGGCTTAGATGTAAAATCTCTATCTTCACTAAATGTATTTATATGATTAAAAGTATTTTCCATACCTAAATGAGAAAGAACGTGCAAAGCTAAATCTTTATTAGCATTGGTACAAACAATTTTTTTTCCTGAAAGATTTTCTATTAGCTTAACTGTTTCCATACACGGAGTAGTTTTACTTACAGCTAAACCCCAAACTTTGTCTCGCCAGCCTTCAATAGTAAAATCATATTCCTTCATTAGGCCAATTCTTGCATCGCCATATTTTTCACGCATTTTGGCTGCAACTTTTTCAACATCTTCAACGGGTATGCCACAGCTATCATTAACATATTCAACAAACCTAGCTTTATATATATCTGCGATTTCTTTATTTAATGGATACAAACAGTGATCCATATCAAATATCCAAGTATTTATATTATTAAAATTATTTGTCATTTATTATATTCCACAAACATTTAAAATATCTTGTTGAACCTCTTTAGTGCCTTCTTTATTAGGTGCAGAAACAGGTAAAACATTACTAATTATTCCAGAATACTTAGTAAGCTCTTCTTCAACATCTTTAATAACATATTTAGCTTTTGCACCTTTAACTTTATCCATTTTAGTTAAAATGACTTGGGTTACAACTCCTGCTTCTACTAGTGCTTGTAGCATTTCAATATCTAGATTTTTTAGCCCATGTCTGCCATCTACTAATACATATACTTTTTTTAAAATACGTCTAGTTTCTAGGTATTCTAGCATCATAGATCGGATATCTGTTGCCATAGTTTTAGATATTTTTGCGTAACCGTAGCCTGGTAAATCAACAATATTTACTTTTTCAGCAAGTTCATAAAAATGAATACCTTTTGTTGCACCTGGTTTTTGAGAAGTTCTTGCCAAGCCATTTCTATTTAATAATCCGTTAATCAAGGTAGATTTACCAACATTAGATCTTCCAACAAAAGCAACTTCAGGTACTCCTTCAGGTGGAAAAACTACGTTTCCAACATTGGCGCTCCAAACATGATTGCTTGTCAGTTTAAAAAATGGATGAGTTACTGATTTTGCCATACTAAGCCAACTTTTTATTAACATAAAGCTGTTGAAGTATAGAAACTATATTGTTAGTTAACCAATAAAGCACCAAGCCAGCTGGAAACCATAAAAACATAAAAGTGAATATTACAGGCATAATTTTAACCATCATTTGTTGGTTAGGATCTGCACTTGTAGGGCTTAAACGCATTTGTACCATCATAGATATTCCCATTAATACAGGTAGCACATAGTACGGATCCATAACAGACATATCTTTAATCCATAGGGCAATTGGTGCTTGTCTAAATTCAAATGAAATTAACAATACTTTATAAAAAGCAAAGAAAATAGGAATTTGAATTAAGGTTGGCCAACAGCCAGATAAAGGATTAACTTTATGCTCTTTATATAACCCCATCATTTCCATGGCAAACTGTTCTTTGTTATCACCATAACGTTCCTTAAGTTTAGCAAGTCTAGGCTGAAGTTTACGCATTTTAGCCATAGCAGAGTAACTTTTATAAGATAACGGATAAGTAAGCATTTTAAGAACAATAGTAACTGCAATAATAGCTAAGCCGTAGTTACCAAGTATATCATGGAACCAAGTAATCATTTTATGTACAGGTTGTGAAATAACATTAAACCAACCGTAATCAAT
>JALTLI010000065.1 GCA_027005635.1 Alphaproteobacteria bacterium | reverse complement strand
CCCCTAAAGCCTGTAACATCACCAGATTTATTTGTAACAGGAATACCAGTAATAGACCAACATACTTGTGAATTTTGATTATCATTGCTCCAATATTCTACATCATAAAATGGCTTTGGATTTTTTATTAATTCAGCAAAATCATCTTCAATCCTAGTTTTTTCTTCTTCCATAAAACAAGATGTTATTTGTTCACCGCTATTTGCATCAGGTGTAGGGCGTTTACGGCTAGATGAAAATATAATTTTTAGATCTTTATCTATTTCCCATACCCAATCAGAAAAATTATTAGCAATATCGTTAAAACGCTCTTCTACGGTAGAGCAAACGCTTTTTAAATTAGAAACAGTACTATTAAGTTTAAAATTTTGCCATGCAGCTGGAAGCATAGTTGTTAATAGTTCTGGAGTTAGTTTTTTATCTGGTAGAATAAATAAATGACCTTGTTCTTTGCAAGAATTAATTGTTTCAGGGCAATCAGTAACAATAATAGCAGGACCATTACCATTGCGCAGTGTTGCATTTATTATTGCCATGACCTCACCAGAAAACCTTGTAACATAAACAATAATTGCTGCATAATGTTCCTGTTGAGAAAGGTGCTGACTTAGGGCTTCATTATAGTTATCAGTTTCTATTGTGCGCATGTTTGTAATATCTGATATATTCAGACATCTTCTTATTATTTCCAGACCAATACTATCTTGAGACGTTATTAATATAGGAAAATCCTGTTGATTTTCAGTAATTAACATTGTTTATAGTTCCCCTTCATTAGCCTTCTTATGTATTATACTTATAATAATTTTTATTATAAAAACTGACGTACTAATATAATAATATATAATTTGTATTATATTTATTGAGAATAAATTAAAACTCTCTATTTAATTATACAGTTAGGGCCTTCTTCGCGGGCTTGAGTTAGCTTTTGATCCATAACATAAAGTAAGCTAGCCATATCTTCAACAGCAGGATCATTACTTTCAATAATACTACCACTCATAGTTAATGGAGCTTTTCCTGTTGATAGTTCATAGTTTTTATCTACAGCTTTACGGATACGTTCAGCTAGTATATAAGCACCTTCGGCATCAGTTTCAGGTAATAGACACATAAATGTTTTATCACTTGTTCTGCCTGGTGAATCACTATCACGAATATATTTACGAATAGCATGGGAAGCACCAGCAACAAGGATATTCAAATCATCCATAACTATATTTTGTAAGCTATTATGAGTAAATGGGTCTAGTTCAAATGCTATAACACTAAAATGAGTATCATAACGTTTAGCACGGTAAAGCTCTTTTTCCACTAAGTGAAAAATATAGCGACGAGAAAACATTTGAGTAACTTCATCGTATGCCATTAATTCCCTTAAGTACTTAACAGCTGTTTCTAGGGCTGTACCAGAGCGTTCTAGGGTTATAACTAAATCTGTTATTTTTGCCATTTCTTCTCTGGAAATACTAATGGCACCATTAGTTAAAGTTAAGCGTACTTTGTTTGATTTAACCCGTGAAATAAATGATTCTGCTTCTTCTAGTGATGATTCAATATCTCTTATTGTGCGGATATCTTGAAGAATTCCTGAGTTCTCATTCATTTTATCTTTAGCCCTTTATTACTTTTATTATTACTAATATGATGTATTTTGCTCTTTTTTATTAGCTATTACAATATGTTTATAAATTACTTATAGTAAAACCAGTTATTACGTTGCACTACTGCAACTTTTGAAATTGGCACGATAAATGCATTGTATAAACTGCTATGAATAGGGAGAGATTAACATGAGTGGTGTAAAAGACGTATACATATTGGCATCTAAGATGATGAACCAAAATAAGAATTTGGAAATTATATCTAATAATGTAGCAAATGTAAATACAGCAGGATACAAGAAGGTTAAAATGGATTTTGCATCTATGGTAGCTAAGCAGAATGGAGTTGAAGTCGCAACTTTTGCACAAAGTGCTCCATTGCGTGTGGATTTTTCCGCAGGTAGCCTATCACGTACATCTAATCCACTAGATATAGCAATTAGTGGTGAAGGTATGTTTGCAGTTAGTGTTAACGGGGAAACTCAATATACTCGTAATGGTCATTTTTTAATGGATAGAGAAGGTAATGTAATTAACGAACAAGGTAATGCATTACTAGATAGAGATTTTGGTCCTATTAATATTCCTATAGGTACAAAGCAAATTAATATTAATACAGATGGATCTATTTCAACAGAAGCAGGATTGCTTGCAGAAGTAGGAGTATTTAATATTGAAAGTTCAAACAGTGTTGAAAACTTAGGGCAGGGACGTTACCGAATTCAAGGTAGAGGTGATTTGGTAGAGTTCCCAAAAGTTTTTCAAGGAATGATAGAAGATGCGAACGTACAAGCTGTAGAAGAAACAGTTAAGTTGACAGAAATAATGAGAAGTTATCAAGAATCAGCGCAATTAGTAGGTCGTATAGAAGAAACAGCAGGTAGAGCAATTAGAGATTTATCTAGAATGCCAAACTAGAATATTAATTAAGAATTAAAGTTATTTAGGTAAAAGGAGAGAAAACTATGATTAGAGCATTAAAAATTGCCTCAACGGGTATGCAAGCACAGCAGTTGAATGTTGATGTGCTTTCTAACAACATTGCCAACATGAATACTACTGGTTTTAAACGTCAAAAAGTAGCATTTGAAGATTTAGTTTATCAAAATAGAATAACTCCAGGTGCTTCAACTTCTGCAACAGGAACAGTTGCTCCTACTGGTATTCAGGTTGGTTTAGGTGTTAATGTTGGTGCTACTTATAGTATTTATACCCAAGGTACAGTATCAGAAACAGGAAATGCAGTTGATATGGCAGTTCAGGGTAAGGGATTTTTTAAAGTTACTTTACCTGATGGTACTATTGGTTATACCAGAGATGGTTCTTTTCAAATTGATTTAAATGGTCAAATAGTAACATCAGATGGTTATTTATTAGATCCGAACTTTACAGTTCCTTCAAATGCACAAAATCTTACCATTAGTGAAACAGGTTTAGTTTCAGCTAAAATTGATGATACAGTTACTGAGCTTGGTCAAGTTACTTTGGCGATGTTTGTTAATGAAGCAGGTCTGGAATCTATTGGTGGAAACATTAATAAGGAAACAGTTGCTTCTGGATCTCCAATTGATGTTAATCCAACAGAAGATGGTAGTGGTGGAATTTTACAAGGATTTCTTGAATATTCTAACGTTGATCCAATTGAATCTATTACTTCACTTATTACGGCTCAACGTGCCTATGAATTAAACTCTAAAGTTATTACAACAGCAGATGAAATGCTTGCTGCAACAAACCAAATTAGATAATTAATAGGGGGGGGTAACTTTATGAAAAAACTAATATTAGCAACAGTAGTAGCAGTACTTAGTTCAAACTTAGCACTTGCTAAGGAACAATTAAGTATTCCAGTTTTAAAAGAAAAAATAGCTAAAGGTACTATTATTAAAGCGGATTATATTTCATTGAAAAAAATGGATACTGCCAGAATGCCTAGAACTGTTATTACAGATAAATCCGATGTTATTGGTTTGGAGGCTACAAGGAATTTAAACATTGGTAGTCCTATTTATACAGGATACGTGAGAGTATCACCAGATGTTCATCAAAATGGTGATGTAACAATATTATATAATGTTCCTGGAATTAAACTTTCAACAATCGGTAAAGCAATGGAAGATGGTAATATTGGGGCAAGTATTAGTGTAATGAATAAAACTTCTAAAAAACTGATAATTGGCACAATCATTGCAAAGAATAAAGTAAAAGTGGAATAAGGGAGAGATATCCATGAAGAACTTAACATATATAGCATTATTAGTGACAGCATTGCCATTAACTGCTTGTGTGGAATCATTCAGACCGCAAACAACATCAATTGAAAGTTCATTGCAAACAGCTATGAATAACCCAATTGTACCAATAACTGTTATGGCACCAGAACCACCAAAAAAAGAACTTGGTAGTTTATGGCAACCAGGAGCAAAGCAATTTTTTAAAGATAGCCGAGCAAGAACAGTTGGCGATATTATAACCGTTGTTGTAAGTGTTTCTTCAAAAGCCGAAAGTAAAGGTAAAACAGAAACTAGCAGAACTGTTGCAAATACTTCTGGTATAACTAACCTCTTAAACTTAGAAGGATTAATTACAAGCCGTGGTGTTGGTGCACCTGGTGCTTCTTCACTGTTAGATACAGCAAGTGATAGAGAATTTAAAGGTGATGGTAAAACAGATAGAGAAGATAAATTAACTGCAAATATTGCTGCTATAGTTACACAGGTTTTACCTAACGGGTATCTTGTTATTCGTGGTAAACGTGAAGTTATTGTTAATTATGAAATGCAAGAAATGACAATTCAGGGAATTGTAAGACCAACAGATGTAACAGCAACAAATACTATTGAATCATCTAAAATTGCAGAAATTAGAATAGCTTATTCTGGTAAAGGCACAGTTGATGAAAGTCAAACAGCTCCAGCAGGGATAAGATTTATAGATAAATGGTTACCATTTTAATGAAATGATAATTATTTAAAGAAATTCACAACTTTATATTTCCTTCTCTCCCCCCCCTTGGAAGTAAAGTATGTGAGTTGAAGAGAGGCATTTAAATCTCTTCAAATAAAAAACCGCCAGCTTTCCACTGGCGGTTTTTTATATAGCTTTCTTTTTAATATTGTAAACATAAGCAATAATTTTAGCCACAGCTTCGTATAAATCTAATGGTACTTCATCGTCTAAATCTACATTATAATAAAGTTGACGAGTTAGTGGTGGGTCTTCATATAATGGAATATCATGCTCTTTGGCTATTTCACGAATTTTCATTGCTATATGGTCTGCACCTTTGGCAACAACATAAGGTGCTGCCCTGTCATCAGAATAACGTAAAGCTACACTAAAGTGAGTAGGGTTGGTAAGAACTACATCTGCTTTTGGTATTTCTTGCATCATTCTGGCCTGCGCCCGTTCTTGGCGTAGTTGACGTTGACGGTTTTTAAGATGTGGATCACCTTCAGATTCTTTAAATTCATCTTTAAGTTCTTTACGGCTCATGCGTTGTTCTTTGGTGAATTGAGCTTTTTGGAAAATCCAATCTATTACAGCTAAGGCAAAGGCAATTGCTAGTGTACCCATTAACATCCGAATAATCATTGTTTGGGTAGCTTGGGTTATTAATATTATTGATTTATCTACTAGTAATAAAAATTCGTCTCTGGATACATATAATATTCCAAATAAAATAGCGCTTAAAACAACAAGTTTAAATAAAGATTTTAAAAATTCCATTAATGATTTAACAGAAAACATTCTTTCCACACCCTTTATTAATGAAATGCGTGATAATTGAGGCTTAATAGGCTTGAAAGTAAAAATAAAACCAGTTTGAATAAAACTACCAAAAGCAGCAAATACTACTAAAATACCTAAAGTTGGTAAAAATGCACTAGATCCTTCAAAAACTACAGTTAAAATATAATTACCAGTGGCAGGTGAATTAGTTACACGTGTTGTACCAGCATCACTAATAACTGCACCAAAAATATTTAACATTCCTTCTAAAAACATGGGAACTGTTAGCATTACTGCTGCTATCATGCCCATAATCATAAAAAAGTTATTAACTTCTTTTGATTTAGGCACATTACCATCTTCCCGAAGCTTTTGGAGCTTCCGGTCGGTGGGCTCCTCGGTTTTGGAGCTTTTATCTTCTGTTTCTTCTGCCATATTAATAATATAACACAAAAAAGCCCTCAAATATGAGGACTTTTTTTGTTTTAGAAAAAAGGTGTCATCCCAGAATTTTAGAATTGTTCCAATCTTTGATTGGTTAGAAATACAAAATATCAGGGATCTTATTTTTAAGCTTTGAGATACCTGATAGCTTATTTTGTAGCAAAATCATAGATTCTGGTATGACACTCCTATAATTTGGTATAGCAATTTAGCTTAATACTTATTTAATAGTTAAATATTTTTAGAGAATATATTAGTTTTTGCTGTGGAGAATATTTTACTATAACCGTTACGGATATAAAAATTTGTTGCATGTACTTTATTAGGAACATCATTTTTATAAGCAATGCTATTGGTTAAAATAAGAGCCCCATATTTATGCGAACTAATTTCTTCTAGATTTTTAAGAATTTCTGTACCTATTTCCTTGTTTCTATACTCTTTTTTTACAGCAATACAATAAACCTCTAAAATATCAGGCGCAAATGATGATGTATATGCAAAACCTATTATATTATTATTTACAATACATAAGACAGATGGAAAGTTCTCTATCAACTTAGATAAATTTTTTCCGATCTGTCTTTTATA
>JALTLI010000064.1 GCA_027005635.1 Alphaproteobacteria bacterium | reverse complement strand
AGCATCATTTGGCATATGTGAGGTTATAATTTCTTTTGGTGTGTTATCTTTATTATAATGCTGGCTAATAAATATTTTTAATAATTCCTCTGCTGGTAAATTTTCATAGTTTTTGCCAAACCATGTTCTATTACCAATATGTTGATTGTTACGATAGAAAAATCCTTGAATACAGAAATCATTTTGTTTTAGATAAATAGCAATAACATCACTATCTTTTAGCCCTTGAGATAAAGTTTTTCCTTTGGTTTGGATACTTGTTAAGGTTTTTAGTTTGTCTCTTTCTATTGTTGCATCTTCGTAGCGCTGTTCTTTTGATGCTAATAACATTCTTTTTTGAATAGTTTTTTGTAAAGTATTTCCCTTGCCAGATAAAAATGAATGAGCTTCTTTTATACTTAAATTATAATCTTCCTTAGAAATTTTACCAACACATGGTGCGCTACAGCGTTTGATATCATATTTTAAGCATGGTCTTGTTCTGTTTTTAAAATAGCTAGCAGAGCAAGTCCGCAATTTAAAAATTCTTTCTAACATATCAATGGTTTTATAAACACTATCTGCACTTGGGTATGGGCCATAATATTTACCATTATCTTTTTTTGCACCACGATGACTAAGTATTCTGGGGGATTTTTCGTTGGTAATTAAAATATATGGATAAGAGCTATCATCCATAAAAATAACGTTATATTTAGGCTTTAAACTTTTAATTAGGTTTATTTCTAGTAATAATGCCTCTTGCTCGTTTGGAGTTTCAACCATAATAAGTTTTTTTGTTTCAAAAACCATTTTACGAATACGTTTAACTAAGCGCTCTGGCTGAGTGTAATTAATTAAGCGTTTCTTTAGGTTTTTGGCTTTACCAACATATAAAACTTCACCATTTTTATTTAACATACGGTAAACACCAGCGCTACTTGGTGCTGTTTTTAGTTGTTTCTGAATTATTTTAATTCCGTCCATTATATTATTCTATAGTAAAATACCTTTAAAAAATAGTGACGATTGTTAAGAATAAGGGTACTATTTAAATCATGACAGCAGAACAAGTATTAGACATAACCAGATTATCTATTATGACCCTTCTTTGGGTTTCTGTGCCTATTATGTTAGTTGCTTTAGTTGTTGGTTTAATTATTGCTTTATTTCAGGCTTTAACATCTATTCAGGAAATGACTTTAACATTTGTGCCAAAAATTATTTTAATATTTATTGCACTGCTTGCTTTAATGCCATTTATGGCAAGTAAAATGCACGCCTTCGGACAAGAGCTATTTAATATTATAGGTGGTGGTGCGTAGTGCCAGATATAGCAAATCTATTTGTATTTCCATTTTTTTTAATATTTATGCGTTTTGGCTCTGCAATTATGATTTTCCCTGCTTATTCAGATCTTTCAATTAGCAAAAGAATTAGATTACTATTAGCCTTGTTTATTTCTTTGGCTATGTTTCCATTGCTTGAATCTAAAATGCCAGATTTACCAGAAGCAAATTCCGTAATGGTTAGCTATATAGTAATTGAGGTATTTATTGGGATATCTTTAGCTATTTCTTCACGTCTTTTTATGACAGCTTTAAACACAGCAGGTGAACTAATTGGTTTTACATCTGGTTTGCAGGCGGCATCTTTATTTGATCCTCGTTCTGGTACTAGTAGCTCTGCGCCAACATTATTTCTTTCTGTTACTGCGGTAACTTTAATTTTTATAACTGATTTACATCATGATATGTTAATTGCAATTTATGATAGCTATAATTATTTTCCTGTTGGAGAGTTACCCAATTTAGAAGATACTACTTTTGCAGTTACTAAGGTTATTTTAGATATGTTCAGAATTGGCATTAAAATTGCGGCACCTGTTATGGTTGTTGGCTTTTTAACTTATGTTGCGTTTGGTATATTTAATAGGCTAATCCCACAATTGCCAGTATTTTTTGTGGCATTACCAATTACTATTATTGGTGGGTTATTTGTGCTTGGGGTATCTTTAGCTAGTATGATAACATTGTTTATGGATGAATTAACGCAACATTTAGTATTAAGTATGGCAGTATAAGTAAAGTATAAAAGAGCATAAAATGAAAATATCAGATACAAAAGCAGTAAATTCTGCAAATAAGAAAAAAAATACCAGTAAGGCAGGAGCAGCAGAAAAATTAAAATTTGCCTCAATGGTTGAATCTGCCATGGAAAAATCTGGTGATGAGTCTGCAAAACAGCAATCTGCTTATCAACAGCCAACAAGTAATGCACTTGAAGAAAATAGTATTCCTAGAAAAGCAGAAGATCGTGGAAATTACATGCTAGATAAACTTGAAATACTAGAGCAAGATATTTTAACAGGTAACCCAACAACCGTAATTGCAAACTTAAAAGAAGCACTTGCGACTAAGGCAATTAATGTAGAACAGCTTTCTCCGAAAATGCGTGAACTTCTTGAAGAGATTGATTTAAGAGCTTCAATTGAAGTAGCAAAGTTAGAAGATTAGCAGATTAAATATCTTCAGGATATTCAGCTTTAGTAAAATAAAGACCTTCTGGATTTAAAGTTAATGGTGATGCATGTTTGTTTTTTGCCTGTAAAATTTTTTTAACTTCTTCTACGGGTATTTTACCTTTGCCGACCATAACTAGTGTTCCGCACATAATTCTTACCATGTTATGCAAAAATGCAGAACCACGAATGGTAATTTTTATTATATCACCAGTTTTTTCAATATTAAATAAGTGGATTTTTTTAATTGGTGATTTTGCTGTGCAATCTGGGCTACGAAAAGCAGAAAAATCATGCTCACCAATAAAGCATTCCGCAGCTTTTTGCATGGCTTGAACATTTAGTGGTTTTTGAATATGCATTGCTCTGCCAATCCAAAATGGAGACGCGGTACGTCTATTATAAATAAAATATTCATAATTGCGTGCACAGCAGTTAAATCTTGCCTGAAAATCTTGGGTAACTTCTTCGGCATTAATAACGCTAATTGTGGTAGGAGTAAACCTGTTAATACCATCTTTAAATGATATTAATTGATTATTTGAAATTATATCAAAATGACAAACTTGCCCCGTTGCATGCACGCCCGCATCGGTTCTTCCTGCAACTTGTAAATTTACTTTTTGGTTAGAAATTTTAAATAAGGCTTCTTCAATTGCCCCTTGAATAGTAGGTATTTCACTTTGCGGAGGTTTTTGTTTTTGAAAACCATGAAAACAAAGCCCGTCATATTCTAGGGTTAATTTTATACGACGAGCTTTTGAATTATCTGCCAAATTTAAAAGTTAAAACCTTTAAGTTTATTAATAATATTTTTGCGGATATCTTTAGTTTTTTCTTTTAATTCTGATTTTAGGTTTTCTAATTGCCCTTCAAATCCTGCACCAGAAAGAGCCGTACGCTGAGAAACTTTAATAACCTCAATAATAATTTTTTCAAATGCTTGAGTAGCATCTGCGTTATTATCCTGACCAATATTATGCATTTCAATTGTTGGTAAATCAACAGATTTAGTATTAGCTAAGCCTTCAAATGATGCAGAAACTTTACCATTTTTAAATGAGAAGTATTTAATTTCTACTTTTTGATTATTATTTGATGCTGAAACAGTATTTGAATTTTTAGTTGTAGGTTGTTCTATAGATGCTGTTTTTTCACCAGTAATAGTATTTTTTAAAGTAGCAAGGTTTGTTGAACCAGGTTTACCTACAATATTAATTTCTGGGCTATCAATGATAATTTTTTCAATAATAATTTTATTAGTTGGAATAGATGATTTATCAATTTTAATAGTTGCCTCACCTAAATATATTGCATTACCTGTGCTAAATCCTGCTGGGTTAGCAACAGATAATCCTTTAATAGTAAGATTACCATTAAATGGTGAAAAATCAACTTTAGCAACATTAACATTAGTTTCAAGAACGTTAGAACCAACTGTAGTAATAGTTTTTTCAATTAATGGGTTTATAGAAAAATAAATAGCAGTAACTGCTAAGCCAATTAATATAACTAGGGTTATAAGGATATTTCTGATTATTCTCATGCTATTAAAACTTTCTTAAAATTATATTTCACCAATTACATAATTGTAATTTAACTTTTTTTTAAAATTAATTCAATCTTCCTTCTGAAAATTTTTTAAAACCGTTTAAAAAATCAATATCTTTTAGTGGTTTATTACTTGGTTTTTGGATTGTAGTAAGTTGAACAGCACCTTCTTTGCAACCAATAATAATGCCTTCTTTTTTATCTGCATGAAGTATTTTGCCAGCAGGATAGCTACCTGTTCGTTTATAAAATTTTGAAGCTAGTATTTTTAATAAAGTTTGTTTGCCATCACTGCTTATATGTGTGGCAGTTGCCCCAGGCCATGGTGAAAGACCTCTTATTTGATTATGCACTTCTTGTGCTGATTTATTAAAATCTAGGGTTCTTATTTTAGCTAGTTCTTCTGGTTTGAATTTATGTGCGTAAGTTGGTTCTAGCGCTGATCTGGATTGAGGAACAGGTGTTATATTACCCCAATTTTCAAGAGTTTTTAATAGTAGCTTTGCGCCTTCAACTGCTAACCTATCATGTAGTTCACCTGCTGTTTCATTATCATTTATAGCATATTGTTTGCGGGTGTAAACATCACCTGTATCAAGCCCCTTTTCCATTGCCATAATGCAAACATCTGTGGTTTTATCACCTTTTAAAATTGTGTAATTAAGCGGTGCAGCGCCACGCCAACGAGGCAAAGCAGAAGGGTGTATATTTATACAAGGTGCAACATTTAAAACACTTTCTGGTAAAATTAATCCGTATGCTGCAACCACAATTATATCTGGTGCGTAGTTTTTTAAAATAGCAACATCTTCATCTAGTAACTTAATAGGAGTATGCACAGGAATATTATTTTCTTCTGCTAACTTATGCACTGGTGTTTGGTTTATTTTTTGTCCTCTACCTGCTTTTTTAGGTGGTTGAGAAAAAACACCAACAACTTGATGCTCACTTTTTATTAATGCGGATAGGGCAGGGCAGGCAAATTCTGGGCTACCCATAAATATTATTTTCATGGTTATTACATCTTTACAGTTTGGTGTTTTTTTATTTTAATTAGCTTTTTAATAATCATAGCCCTTTTTACTCTGCTTAAATGATCTATGAATAATTCGCCATCTAGGTGATCTATTTCGTGTTGTAAACAAGCAGCTAGAAGACCTTCACCTTCGGTTATAAATTCTTCACCATTTTCATTTAAGGCTTTAACTTTGCATTTTGCAGGTCGAATTACATCTTCATAAAATTCAGGAACAGATAAACAACCTTCTTCTAAAACAGCTTCTTCTTCGCTTAAAGATATTATTTCAGGGTTGATAAATTTCATTGGTGCAGGTTCTTCACCTTCTTCAGTGTTGGCTAAATCCATAACTACTAAGCGTTTATCTATTCCAACTTGGGTTGCTGCTAAGCCTATACCTGGGGCAGCATACATGGTTTCTAGCATATCATCTAAAATTGTACGAATTTCATCTGTTACTTCAGTAACTGGGTGTGCTTTTTGCTTTAATAGTGGATCTGGTGCCACAAGTATTTTTAATTTAGCCATAAAAAATTTATATTCCTTTAATTTAAAGTACTTTGTTTATATAATAAATTGTTTATTAAAAACATAAGAATATATAAAAATATATAAAAAGGTACAAAATGGCAACATTTCTTTCCACCATTGTAGCTATAATAGTTGCAGTATTTATTACAGTTATTGGCAGATTAGTTGCAACACATACAGGTGAGCGCTACTATCATACTACTCCTTTACACTGTTTTATTGCTGGTTTGGGTATATGGTATATATGGTTTTTACTGTTTAGCAGAATTGGTGGAGTATCATTAGATATAACTGCAGGATTATTTATTATATCTGCTAGTTGCTTGTTTTTTGTTTTACCAAAAGTTTTTCATATTAAGCTAGAAATGGAACATTTTTGGACTTTAATGGTAGCATCGTTAATCGTTTTAATTCCTACATTTATACTCATGGGGGGAGATGAACCAACATTTTGGCGAGAATTTATGACAGATATAAAATTAGCAGATTATTTATTTTGGTTGAATGGTTTACCTAATCAATTACAAGTTAATAATTATGCACTTAATGGAATTGAAAGCCCAATTGGACTTTCAATTGCTATTAGCCCTATATTTGTTATTTTGCAAAAATTCACCCCTGCGGTTTTTGCGGTTTGGAGCCTGTTTCTTTTATCTGTTGTTGCTGGAGGACTAACTCGTTCTGCTGGAATTGATGTTCGTTGGTCTAACTTACCAATTGTTACTGGTGGATCTTTAATCGCTATTACTGTTTTAAATCCATTTTTTAATGTTGGTGCTTTATTTTCATCATATATAGAATTATGGGTAGCAGCCACATTATTTTGTGCAATGATGCCATTGTTTTCTAATAAGCCATTACCCCAAGGTTGGGAAGTTATACCCACTGCATTTGTATTGGCATTTTTAGTTGGTTTGGTACCAGAAGGAATTTATTTAGCAATAATTATAATATTATTATGGGTAGTAAGAATGGTTGTTGAAGATAGAAGTGGATCAGTTGCCAATTTATTTGCCTTAACCAGTATAATTACAATCCCTGCCATAGCGTTTTATTTATGGTATGGGAAAACTTTTGCAATTGCAGTAGATACGAACTTACCAGAAGTTATTACTAGCCAACTAAATTATTACATTGTTTTAATTGTTGGTAGTTTAATAGGCATACTAAGTGTTTGGTATAGTATGAAATCATTATTTAATGCTAATTGTTCTAAGCGGAGTATATTTGTTGAAAATGCATGGTATGTTTTACCAGCAATTGTATTTATTATTGGTGTCGCTACTTCATTTTATTTTTCTGGTTATTGGGGGATAAAATATACTTTATATACTCAATTTATTTTGCTTTTACCTGTGTGGATATTCTTTACTAAAATTTATCAAAATATGTGGATACATAAACTTGCTTATAGTTCTCCTTGGGGAGTCGGTTTGTTTTTAATACTAATTGTTGTTGGTGCACAGTTTAGTTATAAAAACAAACTTAATAGTAATCAGCAGTACGCTTTAAATCATGTTAAGCAAGTTGGTTATCATTTAGTAAATAATAACAAGTTAGAAGCAACACGTATTGCAGTGTTAGATGGTTATAATCCTAGTTTTTATGCAGATGCGTTAGCTTTTTCTATGGGACACAAGTTAAATAAAGCTTTACCAATAAATGATTTATCGAATATGAGTAAAAATTCTCTTCATAAAACCTTAAAGGAAAACAACATAAAAAATATGTGGATACATCAAGTAACCCCTCAAATAGAAGAAGTTCTTGGTGTTAAGCTAGAAAGAGGAAAATCATACTTTTTTAAAGTTAATGATTACAGTTTTGAACTTACAGGTATTTATCCACACCCTAATTATCGCTAGTTTTTTTAATATACCCTATAAAATCAATTATTGGCTAGGTTCTTAGGCTTATCTATCCAACGTAGTTCGTCTTCTATAACTTTTCTGGCAGCAGGAGCAAACCAATCTTCTGCACCATTAAGCATGGCGATAACTTCACCTTTTCTACTAATTAAAAAGCTTGTTGGTAGTGTTTCAACTTTGTATCCTTTTGAAATACTACGGCTAGGATCTACATAAATTTTCAAATTACGAATTCTTTTTTTTCTAAAAAAGGTTCTTACTTCTGGTACTTTTTGTTCTGTTGCTACAGCAACAACTTCTAGGCCTGCTTTTTTGTAGCGTCTTTGTAATTTGTTTAAACTTGGCATTTCATATACACATGGTTTGCACCATGTTGCCCAAACATTTAATAATACTACTTTTCCCCTAAAATCATCTATGGTTATTAAATTACCTTTTTCATCAAACCATTCTGTTGGAGGTATTGGTAATGGTTTGCGAAAAAAATCCATTGAAAATGGAGGTATGCCATCATTAGCACTAAAATTTTGCGCGTAAGATTGATAAGGTAACAACAAAGTTAATGTAACAAAAAATATTTTTAATAAATACATTAGTAAAAAAGCCTTTTTAGCGTTATATTTTATAGTAATTAAAGTTTAAACTTTAATTACTATAGTAAATTTAATTATATATAATATGGGTGTTGTTGGTATGTTTCGTCAATGGTTAATTGGAATTATTTTAATAAGTACAGCTTTTTTTGTTAGTTCTTGTGGTCAACGGGTGGCTGTTAAATACCCAGATGATTATTTAAATGATTCTCTTGAATACTAAAAGATTCAAGTTAAATTTCTATATTTGCAAAGCTAGCTTTGAATTCAGATATTTTATCTAACGGAGGGTTGAAAAATCTGCAAACCCACTCAGTTGTTTCACCGGCAGAAAGTATGGTTTTATTTGGCAGGGCAGGGAATGAATCAAGCTCAATGCCTCTATCATTGAATAATGATACTCTAATAGGAGAAACCTCAACACTGGTAACATTAGTATTGGTTATTGTCCCTGTGAAAACTAAAATGCTTAAATCTCCATCTTCAACTATAGAACGGTTAACTTTACCAATAACTAAGCCAGTATTAGATGTTTGCATTTCACTTTGATGCTCTTCATTTTTAGAATTACTATGGTTAGAAAATAGTAAATTATCTTTTAATAAAAATAAGCCAGCACCAATAAAAATAAAAGCAACACTTGCAGCAATTGCAATTATGAATTTTTTATTAGGCTTGTCAGTTTCTTTTTTAGCAGCTTTAAATTTTGGAGTATCTTTGTTTATTGGAGGCAGAGGTGGTGTTTCCTCTTTTTTTTCTTCTTCAATAGGTTTTTGAAACCATTTGTGCGAACATTTTACACAGCGCACAGTTCTTCCATCTGCGCCAATTTGGGCAGCTGTTAGGTTGTAACGTGCGTTACATTCTGGGCAGTGGATAATCATAATTTTTACTATAGCGCAAGTGGTTATGATAAATCAACAAAGAACATGCTCTATTTTAAAAAAAGTTATGTCACAAAAATATTACACAAATTTTGCAAAGCTTTCTTGCTAAATTTTGCATATTATTGCACAATGACTTTTTTAATATATAAGCTTTCATGGAAGTATATATAGTGATTTTACTTAACATAAAAAATAAGGGGTGAATTAAATAAATATGATTAGATTTGATCAAGTTTCTTATAAATATTCCCCTCATCAAAAAGATGTAATAAAAAACTTAAATATTGAATTGGAAGACGGCTCTTTTCATTTTTTATGTGGCGCATCTGGCGCTGGTAAAACAACTATATTTCGTATGATGTACATGGATTTATTGCCAACAGATGGGAATTTATCTATTTTTGGAAGACAAGTTAACGCTTTATCACGTGATGAAATTGCTATCTTCAGACGTAAAATGGGGGTTGTTTTTCAAGATGGTGGCTTGTTAAATCATTTAAATGTCCGTGAAAATGTATCATTACCACTAACTTTGCACGGTAAACCTTCTTCTCAACAGGAAAAATGTATTGATGAAATTATTGATTGGGTTGGTTTGTCGGACAAAAAAAATGAATATCCTGCAACTCTTTCAGGTGGTGAAAAACAGCGTGTGGGTATTGCAAAAGCCGTAGTTAACAGACCAAAACTTTTAATAGCCGATGAACCTTCAGGTAATGTAGATGAAGTAATGGCAAAAAGAATTATGTACTTATTTACTGAACTTAATAAACACGGGACTACAGTTTTAGTTGCAACCCATGATAAAAGTTTAATAAGTGCTTTTGATTACCCAAGTTTGTATCTGGAAAATGGTATTATTACCCGTTCTGCAAAACGCTGGAGAGCAGCTTAATTATGTTTGCACGTCATGCTCATTCTGCTAAAAAAGCTATTTCTTTGCATAAAGATAGTATTTTTAGGCTACTTATTTTAATTTTAAGTTTACTTGGTTGGTTATGTGCTAGTTTTATTGCAAGTATAACAATGTTAGAAAATGCCTACAATTCTTGGAACTTAGAACAAAAAAGCCATATTAGTATTTATCTAGATGCCGATGAAAATAGAGGTAAGGTTGTAAATTTAGTAGAAGAGCTTTCTAGTGTAAATAATGTAAAAAGAGCTTATTTGTTATCGGAATACGAAACAGCAGATATTTTAAAACCATACTTTAGTGAAGGTGTCTCCTTTCCCTTACCATTTGTTATAGATGTAACAGTTACAAGCCAATTAGATAGAGAATATTTTAATACTAAAGTTAATAAGTATTTTGCAAATGCATCTATTGATGATGCAAGAGATTTGCTTGTAAAGGTTAGTTCTATAGTGCGCTTTTCTCAATGGATTATTTTGTTTATTAGCGGGGTTTTATTAATAATAGTTGCAATTATTGTTTCGTTAACAGTTAGTGCAGGGTTACGTGGTAAGCAAATTAGTTTAAAAACCATGCAACATATTGGCGCACAAGATAAGTTTTTAATTAATTTAATAACAACACAAGTTATGCAACAAAGTTTAATTGGTTGGTTTATTAGTAGTATTCTTGCTGGGGTAACTTTGTACGCTTTATTAAATTACTGGTCAGGACTTAACTTATATATGACAAATTATGTTTGGGCTATAATTGTTATTGTTCCATTTTTATTATCTATTGTGGCAGTTATCTCGGCAAAACTCACCGCTAAAAGAATGATAAAAAGTATGTTATAATTACTATAGTGATTTTCCTTAACATTTAGTCATTTGCAAGGAGCAAAAAATGATGATAAGTTTATTTACGAAGAAGGAGTATAACTAGTTACATGACTGATGAGAAAATAAAGTTATCACATTTTTTGCCCTTGTCCTGCGGATGGAGGCTAAAAAGCCATTCATTTGCATTTCGCCAAACGTCGTATGGGGTAAACCATACGTCATTCGTCAAAATACAAATGAACACTGCGTTATGGCTTTTTAGCTCTCCACTAATGTCTAAATGTTAAGAAAAATCACTATATGAAATTATTTTTTATATTTACATTGATAGGCTATTTGAGTGGCTTTTCTTTTTTTCAAAGCTATATAAAAGCTTTACCTGTTAATAGTTATTCACAAAATATACAAGCAGCAGTGTTATTTACTGGTGGTTCTGGTCGTTTAGAAAGAGGGGCTGAATACCTTAAGAAGGTTGCCAATAAGCCATTACTTATTACAGGTGTTAATAGTAAAATAACAATGGATATTTTATTAAAAGAAAATATAATCCCAGCCAAAGATAGTAACAGAGTGGAACTAGATTACAGTGCAATAGATACGATTGATAATGTTAAAACTGTAAAAAAATGGGCAATTAAAAATAGTTTTAATAATATTGCTCTTATAACTAGTGCATACCATACCCCACGTAGTTTACTGTTGTTTGATAGAACCACACCATATTTAAAAAATCTAAAAATAACCCCTATTTCTGTAAAAAATACAAAAACTTCTCAACTTTATCTTTTTAAAGAGTATAATAAATATTTATATACATATATTTTTATTAAATAGTGTCTGTTTTTTATGTGTTAATATTTGTGAATAAGTTCATAAAAAATATAGCAGAACCTATCTTAGGTTTAAAATGAAAGAAAAGGCTAAATGAGCAAGTTAAATAAATTTTTAGCAAAGGCTAGTGTCTCACTATTAGTTGTGGGCTATTTAAGTGTTGCTAATCCGCTAAATAGTAAAGCTGAAGAACAATTTATTGATTATCAACCATTTGTAACAAATTACCTAGCTGCTATGCTGGCAGAATATGATAATAACTTAAAACAAGCAGCAGTTTTTTATGAAAAGGCAGGTATTGCCTTAGCTGGAGATATAGGGCTAAAAGAAAGATCATTACTCATGTATCTTTCTAATGGTAATACAGATAAAGCTTATGAAATTGCCAAAGAAATTGTTAATGTTAAAGGTGTAAGCCCAATTACAAAGTTATTAACTGTTATTTATGATGTTAAATCTGCTGATTATAAAACCGCATATAAAAAAGTATCTGATTTGCATAAAGCCTTGCCAGGTGTATTGCAGTTTCATCTTGCTGAAGCTTACCTAGATATTAAATTAGGCAAAGATGTTGAAAAAGTAATAGAAGATCTTAAAAATACTAAATATAATAAATTGCTAGATGGTCATAAATTTTACCATATTGGTAGAATGTATGAGAAAGCTGGCAAAATAGATAAAGCAATCCAAGCTTTTTCAAAAGCTTTTGATGAAGATAAAGGATCTATTTTTAATGTTATAGAACTTGGCAGATTATATGAACAAAATAATAAAAGAGCCATGGCACGTGATGTTTATCGCATTTTCCAAGAAACAAACCCAGAAAGTATGTTACTAAAAAGTACTTATACCCGCTTTTTAAATAAAGAATTACCAGCTAAAAAATCACCTGCAACAATCCAAGATGATATTGCAGAAGTGTTATTTGGTTTTTCTACTTTAATGGTTTCACAAAATTTAGATAGTGCAGGGCGTCAATTATTATACATGACAGTTAAAATGAACCCTAATCACGATTTTGCAAAATTTTATGAAGGTGTATTAAATGAACAAGTTGGAGATTTACAAGCAGCTGTTAAATCTTATGAAGGTGTAACAAAAAATAATCCTGCTTGGATGTCTTCTCAAGTAAGAATTATTCGTGCTTTAAAAAGAATGAATAAAACTAAAAAATCATTAAAAAAATTAGAAAGTCTTTTAAAGCAAAATCCACAGGAATTGTTTTTACAAAAAACAGCAGCAGAAATGTATTACACTCTTAAAGATTATAAAAAAGCAGTTGAATACTATACAAAGGTTATAAACTCTGAAAAAAATATGACTAAAGGTATGAAATCTATTTACTATTTTGCCAGAGGTGCCAGTTATGAAAGATTAGGTAATTTTGATAAAGCATCACAAGACTTAGAAAAATCATTGGAAGCAAACCCTAATAACCCTACAGTTATGAATTACCTTGGATATATGTGGATAGACTTAGATAAAAAAATTGATGAAGCATTTGCTCATATTCAAAAAGCTATGCTACTTCGTCCAAATGATGGCTCTATTGTAGATAGTATGGGTTGGGCATACTACAAAAAAGCTGATTATAACAGTGCCATACGTTTGTTAGAACGTGCGGTAGAATTAATGCCTGATGACCCTACAATAAATATGCACCTAGGTGATGTTTATGAAAAACTTGGCAGATTAGACGAAGCTAGGTTGCAATGGAAAAGAGCTTTAGAGCTTGGGCCAGATAGTAAACAACACAAAAAACATATAGAAAATAAATTAAAAACTGTTAAAACAGCAAAAAAATAAATCTTGTTTTGTTTCTTTTAAAAATATACAATTAATGTAATAGCCCTTTTAAAGGTCATCTTAATATACCGTTGAGCAGTGTTATGGTTAACATAACATTGATACTTCTTATGAAAAAATTTATATTATTTCTGGGTATATTAATTAATGTACCTAACTCTTATGTTTATGCAGATGTCGGCTGGTTTGTTGGCGGACAGCAAAGCATGTTACAACTTAATACTCCTTCAGTTAAAGAAGATTTTAATGAATATGTTCAATCACCACGTATGTATGGAAGAAATAAATTTATTGGTTATAGGTGGAGAAATTGGGCTGTTCGGTTAGGGACAGACGGAGTTAAATCAAAAGGTAATTATCCTATTATTCGATTAATAGAGAATGAATATGGAGAAGTTAATCATCATTACGCTGGAAGTGTTAGTACTCATATAGAATATGGACAAAGTGTTATAAATATTGGTGATATTTTAGCAAAGTATCCATATTTATTTGATGGAAGAACCATTGATACAGATCCAATTATTTTAACTTATAGTTGGGATGAGGATATAACTCTTACAAAGAAAGAAATTAAAGTAGATGCATTAATAAACTTGTATTACTTAGATTTTATCCATTATTGGAGGTATGCTTGGAATATTGATTATTATGCAGGATTTGGCTTAGCTGAAGCTTATGGACTTGTTAGTGTAAAAATTAATATGTCTGATAGAACTAGTTATAATGATAGCAGGGAATACAAATCTTTATTACCAAGATTTATTGCTGGAGCTTCTTACTTTATTAATCGTAGCTGGAAGTTATCTGGAGAAATAATTTATGTGACAGATAAAGATTATATAGCGGCTGTTGGCATTAATTATTTTTTTCCAAATTAAAAACAGCCCCGCATGGGGCTGATTTTTTTTTACTTAACATCCATTTCTTGAGACCAGTTATCAATAACTTTATCAATATCGCCATCATATTGATTAGCAGAACTATAAAACTGATTACGATAAGTTAAACCTAAATTAATACCATCTAATATAATATTACGTACTAACCATTTATCATTATTATTTTTACGCATGCTATAAATAATTGAATAAATACTACCATCAGATGCCACTACAGTTGTTACAATTTTACTTTTTTTATCAAGTACATGGCTAGCTTCTTTATTTATACTAATGCTATCTATTTCAAATTTAATTAAAGATTTAGCATATAACTGTGCCATGGTTTGTTTAAAAATAGGCGTGAATTTATCTTTTTGATTTTGGCTAGCAAGTTTATAATATTTACCCATAACCGCTTTACTAATAGATTTAAAATCTGTTACTGGTTGTATAATTTCTAGTAATCTTTTACCCATAAATTTAGTATCTGTAACACCATTTTTACGAAATTCTTGCATTGTATCTAAAACAGTATTAGCTGATTTTAAAATTATTTGCTGAGGAGTTTCCTGAGAAAAAGAATTACCACTCCATATAATACTAATTAAAAAAACTAAACTTATAGCTAAATTTTTCATATTTTCATCTTTCTTATTTATAAAATCTTAATAGTAATGCTGGTAGTAACCTTAAGTTTGAAAAAAAAAAAAAAATCATTGCTAGAGCTGTTAATAAACCAAAGTATATTGTTGGTACAAAACTAGATGCACAAAGTACAGAAAAACCAATAACTACAGTTAATGATGTAATGTAGATTGCTCTTCCAATTTCACGGTGACTCATTCTAACAGCTTCATCAACATCTTTGTGTTTTGTGTATTCTTCTTTAAAATGATACAAATAATGAATAGCATCATCAACTCCGATACCAATAACGATTGCTGCTATAGTTATTGTCATCATATCTAGTGGCATTCCTACAAAACCCATAAATGCTAAAACTGCAAAAGCGGAAAGAATATTAGGAAATATACCAATAATAGCAAGTTTAACATTATTAAGTAAAATCCAAAACATTGATAATGTGGCTAAAATAACAAAAATAAGTGTAGATGTTTGAGAAGAGAATAATTCTTTCAACATGCCATTAAATAGTACATTCATACCTGTTGCTTTTACTTGGTTTTCTTTTAAGTCTAGCTGTTTTATGGCAAAATTTTCAATATCTTTAATAAGTTTATCCCTAGAAAAAGTAGGCCCAGTTTCATGGATACGGGTAGAAATACGCATTAATCCAGCATGTGGAGAAGCGTATGGTGCAATAAAATCATTTCTAACAGCATCTGGCATTGCGCCCAAAATAGCTACTAGTTCAACAGAAGTTAAAGGTTTGTTATCATTAAAATCTTGCGCAATAGTTTCAAGAGTAGAAAGTGAAATTATTTTACCTATTTCTGGTCTTGAACTTAGATATTTTTCTATTTTTCTTAGGGTATCTATTTTATCCGCTGTAAACCAGTAGCGTTCGGGGAATGTATCTGCCTCTTCATCAAAAAAGTCATCATCATCATCTATGACTTCTTGAACAAATGGAGGATAAGTTACAATAATATCCATTGGAATTGTTCCCCCCATATTTTTATCTATAAATGTTAAGCCTTTATTTATTTCAGTGTTAGATTTAAAATAATCTATAAAGCGGTTATCTAGACTAAGCTGAGAAATGCCAATACCTGAAAGAACTACCAAAAATGCTGATAGCAGAATAACTTCTTTTGTTTTATTAAATGCAAGTAAGTAGGCATGACGAATAAATGGCGTACCGTTGTCTCTTGCTGGGCAGGTAAGAACTTCTTTTGGTAAAAGTAAAAGCATAGGTGGAAAAAATAAATAACCAACTAAAAATGCAGTAATTACACCAACGCACATAATCCAGCTAAAATCCATAACAGGAATAATACTGCTAGTATATAAAGAAGCAAAACCAACACAAGTTGTAAGAGTTGTATAAAAGCATGGAGCAAATTTTGATATCATAGTATTGTAAACAATATCTAAATGAGAAAGGTCTCTGGTTTCATCAAGTATTTCACGATATTTATTAATTAAGTGAACCGAAATTGATATAGATAAGATTATTAATAAAGATATAAAATTAGATGAAATAACACTAACTGGTTTGTGTAAAAACCCTAATAACCCAACCATAATTAAAATTGTAATTGCAGTATTTGCAATGGGTAAAAATACCCAGCGTAATTTTCTGCAATAAAAAAAGTATAGTGCAGCCATCATAAATAAAGTGCTTAATAAGCCAAAAATCAGCACATCTTTTTTTACATAGTTCATCATATCAGATGCTATCATTGGCACACCGCCAAGGTAAGATGTAGCGTTATTTCTTAGTTCATCACGAACAGATCTTATTTCGTTTAACATCTTCTCTAATGATTTAGTATGTGTTGCATAAGCTTTGCGGTATTTATTATTTATTTCTACAAGTTGTTCTTTTTGTTGCGCGGTTTTATTTTTTAGAATACGTAGTTCATTTCGTTTAGTTGCTAGCTTTTTAAGTTCCTTATTTTCTTGCAGGGAAATCCGGAAAGCCGTAGTTGTACCATCTTGAGAAATTAATAAGTTTTTAAACATTGGGCTGGTTGTTAATTCTTTAAATGCAGCATCTAAATCCACATCAGAAGATTTTAAAGTTTTGTAATCTGTAGATAACTTAGAAATAGGAATAGGTGGGCTTTTTAATAATGGCGCATTTAATAAAGATGTAACATCACTAACACCATTTATAGCTAGTAGTTTGTTGGATATATTATCTATTTGTGCAATTGTTTCTTTAGATATTAACGGTGCATTTTTAGGGGTATAAGTTAAAAATAAAAAATCTCCCCCACTAAAATGAGAACTTATTTCACGGTAATACAGAAGATCAGGATCATTTTCTGCAACTAATGTATCAGCAGATGCATCATAATAAAAATTTAATGAATTATAAGCAGATAATATACATATTATAATAACAGCAAAAAGAGAAATAATAGGATTTTCTAGATATTTACGATAATATTTTGCTATTAATTTTTGAATATTATTAACAAAACTAGCCTTTGCCGTATTTTTAACAGTTTTAATTTTTTTCAACATGTTAATGATTATTCCTCATCAAGGAAAGGATCACTTTCTTCAATTTTACCATTTTTTACCATAAATTCTCTTTTTTGTAAGTATGCATCACGAATAAACGTGTATCTATCACCAGAAACCAAGGCCTCAGCTTTAAATAGTTTATAACGAGCATTAATAAGAGAAGCACCAAACATAGTATAACGAAATTCATCATCTTCTATGTAACTAAGTGGGTTTGTATATAGCCCAGCAACGTTACCAATACCATCACGAATTGTAGCAGGCCCCCAAATAGGTACAACAATATATGGGCCATTACCAATGCCCCATACTCCAAATGTTTGGCCGAAATCTTCATTATGTTTGCTTAGCCCAGTTTCACTTGCAACATCAATAAAGCCAGCAAGACCAATGGTAGTATTTAATAAAAACCTGCCTGTATCTTGCAAGCCTAGCTTTGCATTACCTTGTAAAAACTGGTTAATAATAGTGTTTGGGTAAAATAAATTCTCAAAGAAATTACTAACACCTTTTCTAACAAAAGATGGTGTTATAAATTCATAACCTTTAGCTAATGGACGAAAAATCATAGCATCAACAGCAGTATTAAAAGTGTTTATAGGGCGGTTAATACTTTCAAAAGGGTCATTAACTTCAGCATTTGCAATAGGTGCAAAAAATATAATTGAAAAGCTAATAGCTAGAATTGATAGATATTGGCGCATTTTTAGATGTAATTTCTTTTTATTTATAGATTAACTTGTGAATAAAATATCTCATAATTTGCTTTTTGTTGCAAGTTTATAGTAACTTACTTTAATGTTTAGATAGTTAAGTTTCTATAATGGTGCCCTGAAGAAGATTCGAACTTCCACTCCGATTAAAGAACTACCCCCTCAAGGTAGCGCGTCTACCAATTCCGCCATCAGGGCTTATTTTAACTGATTTATTGAAAATATACTGTTTTATGCTACATTACAACAATGAAAATAGAATTTATAAATAGCGATAAACCTTATGCAGAAGTTACTTCTTATCAAGAAGAGTTAGTGGCTAAAGTTTTAGCTGGTGAAGAAGAAAGTATTTTGTTTTGTGAGCATTCACCAGTTTATACTTTAGGTTCTTCTGCCAAACAAAGTGATGTTTTACATATAAATGATATACCAACAGTGCATACAGGGCGCGGTGGGCAAGTTACTTACCACGGGCATGGTCAGCGAGTTATTTATCCAATTATTGATTTAAAAAATCATAATCGTGATGTTCGTTTATATATAAGTAATTTACAAACATGGCTAATTAACACGCTTAAAAAGTTAGATGTAGAAGCCTATACCAATGATAACGTTGGTGTTTGGGTAGATATAAATAATAAACCTTACAAAATTGCCGCAATTGGAGTGCGCATACGCAGGTGGGTAGCATTTCATGGAATAGCCATAAATATTTCACCAAATATGGAGCATTTTAAAGGAATAATCCCCTGTGGTTTAAAAGATGTTGGGGTTACTAGCCTTGCAGATTTAGGTAAAGAAACAGATATGACTAAAATTGATAGCTTATTACGGAATGAATTTGAAAAAGTTTTTAATATTAAAATATTAAGTTAAATCACTATGTAACTAATCATCAAGATCACCAAATAAATCAGGTGTTTCATCTTCTTCTGGAAGGGGTTTGGTAATTGCACTTATAAGTTCATCAACTCTTGAAACTTCTTCTTCCTCAGGTTCTATAATTTCATTTGATGCTGGAATATAAAATTGTGAGCCAGAATGAAAACCATGAGGCAATAACTTACCAACTTGAGCACGTTTACCAACCCACATATTAGCATCTGGGAACCTGCGTTTTCTATTACCTTTTGATGAAAGCATATGAAAACCATCGGCTAAGTTAAATACTAGAATATCTAAAACTTCACCATCTTTAACATTCATTAATTTAACACCTTTACCTCTTCCCATTGTTGGTAATTGTTCGGCTGGGTAAATTAATAATTTTTTACCATCACTTAAAATCGCTACACTATCACCTGTTACTGGTACGCAAAATGCAGCTTCATCGCCATCAACTAAATTAAGAACCTGTTTACCTGCTTTTGTTTGAGCTTTTAAGCTTTTAGCTTCTACAATAAAACCAAAGGATTTTTTTGTTGCAACCATGTAACTAGTATTACCTGCAACAAATGCTTTAACTACTTTTTCACCGGCAGGAAAATCAAACATTAAGTTGACAGGCTCCCCAAATCCACGACCTGCTGGCAATTTACTTACGGGAATATTGTAAATTCTTCCAGAAGTTCCGAGTAAACTTAATGTATCAATATTATTACATTTTATTCTAAATTGTTCACTATCACCTTCTTTGTACTTGGCTTCGGTATCATCTGCCATATGACCTTTAATAGTTTTTGCCCAGCCTAAGCTAGAAAGAAGAACGGTTACAGGTTCCTTTTCAATCTGTGCTTCTAGCGGAATAACTACCGCATCTGGCGCATCTTCTAATGCTGTTCTGCGTTTATCGGCAAATTCTGTTTTAATATCTTTTATTTCTTGGAGTAAAGTTTTAGTTTGTGCATCTTCGCTAGATAAAATTAAACTTAATTCTTCTTGTTCAGATTTTAATTCATCATATTCTTGCTTAATTTCCATTTCCGCTAATTTACGCAATCTGCGTAAGCGCATATTTAAAATAGCTTCTGCTTGGATATCATCAATATTAAACCTTGCCATCATAACTGGTGCAGGTTCATCTTCAGTTTTAATTATTTCAATAACTTCATCTATGTTCAGAAAAACTATTCTGTAAGCTTCTAGAATATGTAAGCGAGCAGCAATTTTTTCTAAGCGCCAGTTACTTTTACGGATTAAAACTTCACGTCTATGATCTAAAAATTGAACTAAAACTTCACGTAATGAAAGTAAAGCTGGTGTTCCTTGGGCTGTAATAACATTCATGTTTAAAGATGCACGAGTTTCTAGATCAGTTAAACTAAATAATGTTTCCATTAATGCATTAGCATCAACATTACGGTTTTTAGGTTCTAGTACTAAACGAATATTTTCATCAGATTCATCACGGATATCAACAAGCCACGGCAATTTTTTAGCGTTTATTAAGTCGGCAATTTTTTCAATTAAGCGACTTTTTTGGATTTGATACGGCATTTCAGTAATAATAATTTGATACTGACCATGGGAAGTTTCCTCTTTTTGCCATTTAGCCCGAATACGGAATGAACCTTTACCCGTTGCATAAGCAGCAGTAATAGCTTCTGGTGTTTCAACCATTACTCCACCAGTTGGGAAATCTGGGGCTTTAATATATTTGCAAATACTTGCATCGGTTGCGTTTGGTTTTTTAAGAAGAAGGGCTAAGCCATTGCAAAGTTCTCCAACATTGTGCGGAGGAATACTTGTGGATAAACCAACAGCAATTCCGCTAGAACCATTAGCAAGTAAGTTTGGAAAACAAGATGGCATCACAATTGGTTCGGAATCTGATTCATCGTAGTTATCTTGGAAATCAACGGTTCCTGAATCAAGATCTTTCATAATCCATTCAGCAACTTTTGTTAAACGAGCTTCTGTATAACGCATAGCAGCCGCGCCATCGCCATCAATTGAGCCAAAGTTACCCTGACCATCAACAAGGGGATAACGAACCGCAAAATCTTGGGCTAAACGAACCATAGCATCGTAAACAGCCACATCACCATGAGGGTGATATTTACCAATAACATCGCCAACAACTCTGGCACATTTTTTAGGGGCTTTTTCTGGGCTTAAACGTAGCATACGCATACTAAATAAAATACGACGGTGAACAGGTTTTAAACCATCACGAACATCTGGCAAAGCCCGAGACATAATAGTAGATAAGGCATAGGTAAGGTAACGGCTTTTTAGCTCGTCTGCAAAATTACCTTTTAATATTTGCGATGTATTACTCAAAATTTATTTGTCTACCTAGTTTAATTAACTGTGACCGTTCTTTTAAAATTTTGCTATTTACAGCTTTATTTAAAAAATATCCAGTTAGGTTAAAAGCTTTATTATAATCATCATGCTTTTGCTTGTTTACCTGTATTTCTGCGCATTCTGCCATATTTACTGTTATTTTACCACCAAAAAGTTGGGGAAGTGGTAAAAGTTTATCTTTGTATGGTTCACCCATATCTTCACTAACGGCGCGCCCACTTTTAGGAGAAACATACATTAAAGGAGTGTTTTTAGGGCAAGGAACAGCTTTCTTAGTAGTTAAAGATAACCCATATCCTAAACTAACAAGTAAACTTAATTCGTAAAATGCTAGCCTTTGCCATATATTTGGCTCTGCTATATCATTTAAAAATTCTAATGTTTTTTTGTATAAATGCTGGTGCGGTTCTTCATCTGCTAAACTGCTGGTTAAAATTTCAGATAAATAATTTAAGCATTGAATTTTTTCTGGTTCATTAAAACATTTACTTATAGGCATAGAAATTGTTTCTAATTTAAAATTACCTAGTTGAATATTAAGCCTGCGGTTCCAATCCACCTTAACAATATTACCAATTTGTAATGCCGATGGATTTTTTTTAGTTGCCCTTGCCATGGCTTTTATTTTACCAATC
>JALTLI010000063.1 GCA_027005635.1 Alphaproteobacteria bacterium | reverse complement strand
AATAAAAACTGCATTTATAACCACAATTAATTTTTTTTATCTCACATTTGTAGAGTAACTAAAAGTCACATTTTCTCTAATATAATTCAAATTGTATTCAATTTCAAGTTTTATTTGTAATTTTATTAAAAATTTAGTACCGTGTATACAGAAGATAGCTATATCTCTTCTTACCTTTTTTTTATTGACCGTTTCTGGTCAAATCACACTCGCCTACAGGAGGCAAAAAAATATTATGAAAGCTACACACAAAGAAAAGAAAATTGAAGTAAAATTCAATACAATATTTAAATTTTGGGTAAAAACATTAAAAGAAAAAACGCCTTTTAAGTTAAATGATAATATAGGCAAAAACATATATACCCTACGTTATGTTGAAAGTATTATATCTTACAACATGGTACATGGTGTTTTGCCTATGGATATGCCTAATTTATTGGCATGGTCATTTTTGAAATATTCTTTATATCGTATTAATGCTGCTTCATTAAGCCGTAAAAATAACAACCTTGATAGAGCCATTAAGCATTTAGATAAAGCTATTAAAAGGGCAGGAAAGAAACAAGATGAGTGGATGGAAAACCATATTGAATCTATGGAGTTCCGTTTCAAGCATGATGAAATATCTATTTTGAAAAGAAAGCTTGAAACAGGTAAAAGTAAACTATCACCTAATGAGCTAAAACAAGCTTTGGCAATTTTTGACGAAATGGAAAACAAGAAGATATTGTATTTAAGGAAGAAAAAATACTTAAAATCTGAATCCATTTTAAGAAAGAAAAAGTTTGTTAAATCAATGCTTGAATGTGAAGTACGTTTATTTGTTAACTTTTCTGTTATTTTTTGCTATCAAAGTCAGGTAAATATTTATAAAAGAGTGGCAGACACACATGCTACTAATAATAAAAGAAACTATACCAGACAGAAATCATCAAAAAATACAGCTAAAAAAACTTTGCCTTATGAAAATGAACGTGAAAAACAGATAGCATCTGTTAGAAAAACTTTAACCACAAAACCTCAACATATTCCATCGGAATATTCTCTACAGGAAGAATACGCTGCCAGCGTACAAAACCTTAAATAAACCTTAACGTAATAACCTCTTGAATATTTTCAAGGGGTTATTTTATTTGAAAGATTCAACCAATGATCCAGCAAGTAATTGCCACCCGTCAATAAGTACAAAGAATATAATTTTAAATGGCATAGAAAGCATAACAGGCGGTAACATCATCATACCCATAGACATAAGAATAGATGCAACAGTTAAATCAATAATTAAAAATGGCAAAAATATTAAAAATCCAATTTCAAATGCTCTGCGTAATTCACTAATCATAAAGGCTGGGATAAGTGCTTGAAGTGGTGCATCACTTGCTTTTTCTAGCTCAGGGTCTTTTTCTTCTTTATTTAACATATTCATAAATAAATTCAGGTCACTCTCCCTCACTTGGCTCCCCATAAACTGACTAAATGGCTTCACTGTTTCTCTAAATGCATCTTCTTCATCTAGCTGTTCATTAATATATGGCGCAATACCATTATTGTAGGCCTCATTAAAAGTAGGTGCCATAATAAATAAACTCAAAAACAGAGCCAAACTAATAAGCACGGCATTTGGTGGTGTATTTTGCATACCCATAGCACTTCTAAGTAATGATAAAACAATAATAATTCTAGTAAAAGAAGTGACCATCATTAAAATAGATGGCGCTAATGATAAAACTGTTAATAGTGCAATCATTTGAAAAATTTTACGTGAAGAAATAGTATCACCACTAATATTAAGATTTAAATCATTTATTCCTTGCGCAATAACATCTGTTGGAACTAATAAAACAAATAAAGCTATTAATCCAATAAAACAAAGTTTAATCATGTTTTTTACCTTTTTTACTTTTATTAGTTTTTGTTTTTTTAGATGATTTATCTTTTTCACTAGGAATTTCTTTTAAAAAACCAATAGATATATCTTCTTCTATTTCTAGCTCTTCTTCTAGGTTAATAGGTTCAGCAGAAAGATGGATATCTTTATTTACCCCAGTTAAAATAGTATGTTCTATATCACCTGCTCTAAACATAATAACTTTACGTTTTTGATCAATGTATAAGGTTTCTACAATACTAAGTTTTTTCTTTTTATTATTAATGCTAAAAGTATTTCTTTTTTTTCCAATATAAGGGGCAATTAAAGCAAAGCTACCAAGTAATAAAATTAATACTAATACTGAAAGCAACCAACGTACCATATTAACATCTGCAAATATTTCCATTATTTTTTATTGTATCCTTTATTAGCTTTAATATTTTGGTTTATCTGCATAACACTTTTTTTAATGATATTAGATTTATTTTTTGCCACATGATTTAAACTATCAACTTTAGCCATTAATGAAATCAGTTCATTTTTTTCTAGCTTAGGATTAGTTTTTAAAAATGCGGTTAGTTGTTTATCTAGTAATTCTAAGCCTAAAACAAGTTTTTCTGAACTTTCAACATCATCTTGCAAAATAAGAGAAGATAAAACTGATAACGTTTTTTGTATTTCCTGATAATTATCCATCATTTTTCTTGTTTTTATTAACTTTATAAATATAGGCAAAAATTTCTGCAACAACTGCGTAAACTTCTAGTGGTATTTCTTGGTTTAATTCAATTTGTTCTAAAATATCTACTAAATCTGCATCTGTTCTAATAGGTATATCATTTTCTTTGGCTAAAGTAATAATTTTTTCTGCTAACCAATCTTTACCTTTTCCAGTAACTCTTGGTACTGCATCTTCATCTGAATACTTTAAAGCTACTGCTTTTTTCTGCTTTTCTTCCATTTTGGCAACCTTCTTGCATATACTTTTCCAAATATATTTTTTGGTGCCATGTAAGCACCCTTAACCTAATGTATAGGATAACAATTAAAAATGAGTATATCACCAATTTTACCAGTAGGGAATAGTACTGGTTTAACTGCACCTAGCAAACCAACAGGGCTTGCTGGATTATTTTCGTCATTATTTTCTATGTTTAATACAACAGAAGTATCTCCAATTTCACCTGTTAAAGGTGTAAATGCTGATATAATGCCTCAATTAGATGCAGAAACTTTACTTGGGGAAATAACTCCAGAACTTCAAGAATTTGCAGATTTTATTATCAACGCAACAAATCAACAAAACATTCAACCACAAGAAATAATTGTTGAATTTAAAGCTGTTATTGTAGAAGTGCAACAAATAGAAACAAAATTTGGTAATATAGATAACTTACAAGATTTAGCATCTGCCTACGAAAAACTAGGTTTTGACAAAGCCCAAGCAGCAGAAAAAGTTCAAAAAGTATCATTAATAGCTCAATTACTTGAAGCTTTTAAGCAAAACACAGGGCAATCTGCAAAAATAACTGATATAACAGATACTAAAAATACATTAGGAATTTTGCAAGCCAATGAATACAGCAATTTAAATAATAAAGGGCTACCAATTGCAGAAATAAGACAAACAGCAATTGCCTTTACTTCAACTATTGAAATTTCTCCAAAAACAAATTTTATAGATGAAATTGCTAGCAAAATAGCTTTGCCAAAATTAAAGCAAATCAAAGAAATTGATTTAACAAATGAAATCTTATCAACAGACAACTTATTATCAACAGATAAAATATTTCCTATTGAGCAACAACAACCATTTGCAAAATTAGATAATTTCATCAGTAAATTCATTCCTGATGAAACAGTAAATATTGAAGAATTTGCATCTCCTGTAGCTGAAAAAAATAAAGCCAAAGTAGATATTAACTTAATAAAACCAACAGAAGTTTCTGTAACTAAACCAGAAGTGGCTCAAGGACAAAAAATTATTTCTAGCACAGTTGCTGAAAGTATTGCAAAGGAATCTGGGGTACAAATAGCTGAACAAGTTACAGTTAAAACAGTCATAAATGAAGTTATTAACCAACAACAAAAACAGGCTACACCTGTGGTTCGTCCTGCTGTTGAAAATAGCTTATCATCTAAAGACGCCCGTCATGCAACAAGTGCTAACTTTGCTAACCATAACGGTGTAGATGTACGCAGTATTGATGCTATAGCACCAGTTACAGGCAAAGATGTTTTACAATTTCAAACAGATGAAAATGGTGATTTAGAACTAATAGACAATGAAACAAAAGATAAAATAAACATTCATAAAGATGAAGTACGTTTTGTTGAACGTCTAGAAAGAGGATTAATTGAAGCCAAACATAATACTAACCTAGCCAAAACAGCAGAAAAAGCAAATGTTGGTGAACAAGTAAACATTCAGGTTAAAAACTTGGCATCTAAAGGTGGTGGAAGTATCCGTGTAAGCCTTAAGCCAGCAGAACTTGGCCAAGTAGATATTCACCTAAAAATTACCGATGGTAAAGTACATGGAACTATTTTAGCCCAAAATGCAGAGGTTATTGAACAAATGGCACGAGACTTGCGTAACCTACAACAAGGATTAGCAGATGCTGGTTTGGAACTAGATGCAAAAGGTATCGTATTCCAAATTGGAGATGAAAATAATAATTCGTCTCAACAGCAAAGCTCAAATAATTCTGGTAGCAGAAGTTCTGCTGAATATGAAGATGATTTAGAAATAATAAATGATAAATCGATAGCTGGCTGGACAGACCCAGACAACTTAATCGATGTATCAATTTAAGGAGATAAAAAAAATGGGTGCATTTGGAGCATTAACAGATGGCGCATCTGGAGTAACATCTAAAGCAATAGAAAGCGCCTCACAAAAAGCGCAAGGTGCAGCAAACTTAAATTTTGATACATTTATCAAACTTTTGACAACACAATTACAAAACCAAGATCCACTAAAACCGATGGATGGAACAGCATTTACTGAACAAATTGCAACATTTTCAGCATTAGAGCAACAAATTGCAACAAATTCTAACCTAGAAAAACTAGTGGCATCAGATACATTTGGCGCTCAAACACTAGCAGTTTCTTACATTGGTAAAGAAGCTTTAGTTCCTGGGGCAAAAACTAGTTTATCTAATGGAAAATTAGATTTCACCTACAGTCTAGATAAACGTGCTTTAAGCAATGAAATTAAAATTGTAGATAGCAAAGGCTCAATAGTAAAAACAATTGATGGTGATTTAAGTAAAGGAAGTTACGAAATAACATGGGATGGTAAAAGTGATACAGGTGAACAATTAGATGATGGTGAATATACCATATTTATTGAAGCTGCTGGTGCTGATGGTAACGCCATTCAAGCAGATATATTCAGTTTTTCAGAAATATACGCAGTAGAAGCCGAAGGTGAAAATATTAATCTAATTACCAAAGATGGTACAAACGTGGATTTTAAATCTGTACGACAAGTACGGGCAAACCAATCCACAGCAAAAGCAATTTAATAACAAGTAAGTTAATAAATATACTATTACAAGTAAGTAAAACATAACAGGAGACTAAAAATATGGGTTTATTCGGAGCATTATCAGCAGGAGTTGCTGGATTATTAACACAAGGTGAAAACATGAGTGTTATTTCAGATAACTTAGCAAACGTAAACACAATTGGTTATAAAACTAACCGTGCCCTATTCAAACAACTTGTAACAAGTAGTGGTGTTAGTGGTACAAGCTTTAACGCTGGTGGTGTTGGTACTAATATTCAACGTGCGCAGGCTTCTCAGGGTGCTTTGCAATCTACCCAAAGTTCTACCGATTTAGCTCTTTCTGGTAATGGATTTTTTACAATAACAGATACATCTGCCATTACTAGTGATACAGCTTACTTTTATACACGTGCTGGTGCCTTTGTAGAAAATAATGCTGGTTTTCTTGTTACTCCAAATGGTAACTACTTACAAGGATGGCAAACTGATTCAGAAGGTAATATTCAAAATATTCAAGATGTTGAAAGTGTTGAATTGCAATCTGTTAGTTCTTCAGCATCTCCAACTTCAACCTTAGATATTGGGGCAAACCTAACAAGTACAGAGCTTATTCATAGTTATGATACAACAGGTACTTTAGCAACTGATATTGCTGCAATTGTAGCAGATCCAACAACTGCAGATTTTGTTACAGATGCTAGATTATTTGATTCTCAAGGTGCTGCCCGTGATGTATCTATTGCTTTTACAAAACGTGCTAATAACTTTTGGGATTGGGTTTTGTATACTGATGGTTCTAATATTGTTAATGGCTCAGCTGGTACAAATAATCAAATAGGTAGTGGTACACTAAGGTTTAATGCCGATGGTTCATTAAAATATGCAACAGGTACTTCTGTAAGTGCAGACTGGGAAGGCGGTGTTGCCAATGGTGATATTACAATGAACTTTGGTGATTACACTGGTGGCCCATTGTTTGATACCTTGCCTGCAGGCTTACAATTTGGTGATGATGTGCTTGATTTATCAATTGATG
>JALTLI010000062.1 GCA_027005635.1 Alphaproteobacteria bacterium | reverse complement strand
TGAAGAAGCTATAGAAAAAGCTGATAAAATGGCTAAGGAAGCTGCATAGTTAAATAAATTATGCTAACAGATCACGGATAGCTCATTTTTATAACCAATCATAGATTGGGTAAAAATGGCTTCCGATATGACACTAAGTGGCTAAAAAAGTAAAGCTATTAGAAATTACAAAATAATTTCTAGATGAGATGGATTTTTGAATTTTTAGGAGTGGCGTGTATGTTAATACACGAACGACGACAAAATTTAAAAAGGCACTCATATAGGAATTATCCAGCAAAGATAAAGGATAAATAAATGCAATTTGATTTAGTAACCCCAGCAAAGATGGTTTCTAGCATGGAAGCTGATTATGTAATGGTACCAGGTGAAGATGGTAGCTTTGGTGTTCTTGATGGTCATTGCTTGGTTATTTCAACTTTAAAAGCTGGCTTATTAACTGTTAAAAGTGGCACAACAGAAACTAATTACTGTGTTGGAGGAGGACTTGCTGATGTTCAACCAACAGGCGTAACTATTCTTGCTGATGACGTTATTAAGGTATCTGATATTAATATTAAAGAAACAAAACAATCACTTGCAAAAATTCAAGCCGATATAAAAAGCTATACTGGTGATGAAAGTAAAGCTGTTTTACTTAAAAAAGCTCTTAAAAAACAGGCTTACTTTGAAGCTATGCTTAGCGTTTAAATTTTCTACTAGTATTTCTTTTTCCGTGGGTTGGTTTATTTCTGCGTTTGGGTGGTTTGTTACCTTTTTCAGTGTTATCTTCAACCCCCGCTAAACCAAATGTTAAACGACCAGTAATAATATCTGCCTCTAGTAATTTAACCTTTAATATTGTACCAACTTTGTAAGATTTTTTGTTTTTTCTACCTGTTAATGTGGCATTTTTTGGGTCATGAACATAGTAATCATCTTTCATGGTTCTTGCTGGTAATAATCCTTCTGCAATGCCATTTTCAATGCTTACATACATACCAAAACTTTGTACCGATGCTACTTTTGCTTCAAATTCTTTACCAACGTAATCTGTATAAAAGCGAGTAATAATTCTATCTTTTGCTTCCCATTCTGCTAGTTGCGAGCGACGTTCAGTTATGCCAATTTCTTCTGCTATTTTATCTAGCATGTGGGCTTGAGAACCTATCCCACCCTTACCAGCAAGTTTTAAATTTTTAATTAAACTACGGTGAACAATCAAATCACTATAACGGCGAATTGGTGATGTAAAATGAGCATAATGAGTTAAACTTAAACCAAAATGACCAATATTCTCAGGGTCATACTTAGCTTGTTCCTGAGAGCGTAAAATAACCATAGATAAGGTTTCAGCCTCATCATGGCCTTTAACATTTTCTACAATTTTCTGAATGGATTTAGGATGAACAAAATTAGGTAAACTTACTTTAATTCCGTAGCCCTTCATTACTGTTTTTAGATTATTTAGCTTTTCTCTGCTAGGGGTTGGGTGAATACGATAAAGGCAAGGGTAATCCCCTTTAGCAAGTACCGATGCCGCCGCAACATTAGCTAAAACCATCATTTCTTCAATAAGTTTATGAGCATCTAATCTATCACGTTTTTCAACACCTTTTAAATTACCGTCATCATCAAAAACTAATTGGGTTTCTGGTACGTCTAAATCTAGTGCTCCACGTTTTAGGCGGTTTGCTAATAATACCTTAAATGCACCATATAAATGTTGCAAACTATCCCATAACCGTTCAGTTTGTTCAGTATGAGTACCATCACGCGCTGCTTGCACTTCTTCATAAGTTAAACGGGCATGAGAATGAATTATTGCTCGTACAAACTTATATTTTTTCATATTACCATTTTTATCCACCCACATATGAACCGCATTTACTGGGCGATCTTCATGAGGTTTTAGGGAACATAAATCATTACACAAACGTTCAGGAAGCATTGGGATAACAAAATCAGGAAGATATGTTGAGTTACCACGTTTTAGCGCTTCTCTATCAATTTTACCGTTTTCTTTGATATAATGAGCGACATCAGCAATGGCTACAATTATATGATAGCCTTCTTTTTCTGGCCATGGCTCAGCGTAAACTGCGTCATCAAAATCACGTGCATCAGCACCATCAATTGTTACCATTGGTATTTTACGCAGATCTTCCCGTTCAGCTATTTCTTTTTTTGTAAGTTCTTTAGTTAGCGCTTTTGATTCAGCTATAACTTCTTCAGGAAAATCTTCAGGTATAGCATGGTTTTGCATAGCAATTACACTTTCCATACCCATAGGTGAAGATGCTAGAACTTTTAATAATTTAACAGGGGTAACGCTATCTTTATGAATTAATGGTTGAACACGAATAACTGCACCATCGGATAACTCGTTGGATTTTAAGGGGCTACCTTCTGGTAGCATTACCTTAAACTGCACTTTACCTAATGCCCGTGCAAATGGTTTAAAGCCTTGGGTTTCTGCAATATATACACCAAGTAATGGTCTGGATTTATCACCTTTTTTTGGAGTTTTTTTCTTCTCCATAATATGCGCCATAAATTCCCCTGGTATAGTTTCAACCAAACGAACAGTTAAAACATCGCCTTCCACTACATTTGCATTAGCACTTAACATAATGCTTGGGTAAATACCGATTAAATCACTATCCACAGGTTTACAAAATGGGTCACCATCAGAACTAATACTTGTTACCATAACATCAATAAATGGGTTTTCCTTGGGTTGAATAGCTTTTTCTGTAGTTTCTTTTTCAACAGGTTTTTCTGCTAAACAAATATCATTACGATTTTTACCAGTTATGAAACCTTCAAGTTTCATAGATGTTAATAATCTGCGCAATTTGCGTCTATCATCACCTTTTACCTTAAATTTTTTGCACAGCTCTTGACGGGAAGATGGTTTACCATCTAATTTTTTTAGAAAATCTAAAATATCTTGCGCTGTTGGGAAGTTATTGCTCATATTTATTCCTTAATGTTAAATGGCTATAGAAGATACTATAACATATAATTTTTATGCTGGTTGTTTAAAGATAAATTACTATAATTAGTGGTGTGTCATACCAGAAGCTATATTTTGTCAAAATCTATGATTTTGTTATAAAATAAGCTATCAGGTATCTCAAGGATAAAAAATACTGAACGTAATTTCATGAGATCCCTGATATTTGCTTTTATTACCAATTTTTACAAAATTGGATAAAACCTAAATTCTGGGATGACAGACTTTGTTAACCAGCCTTCTTAGTTGTTTTTTTAGCTACTTTTTTCTTGGTAGGTGCTTTCTTTTTAGCAGGGGCTTTTTTTGCGCTAGTTTTAGCTTTTTTAGCAGTTTTTTTTGCTCCTGCTTTTGCTGGAGGATCTTGCCAGCCACATTCTTCATTAGGGCAAATTTTTGTTACTCCGTCACGTTTAGTTTCTTTCATTGTTATGAAAGAGTTTCCGCAACTAGGGCATGGCTCATCAATTGGTTTGTTCCATAGGGCGTATTTACATTTAGGGAAGCCACCGCAACCGTAGAAAATTTTACCACGGCGTGATTTGCGTTCTAAAATATCGTTAGTATCACATTTAGGGCATTTTATACCTGTGGATTTTGGTGGTTCTTTTGGTGCATCATTTTTGCCGCCAATATTTTCAATGTGTTTACATTCAGGGTATTGATCACAACCTTTAAATTTACCGTATCTACCTAGGCGAATTAATAATTCACCTTTACCACATGTTGGGCATTTTTCACCTGTTTTTTCAGTTGTAATATCTTTTTTCTGAACCGATTCAATTTTATCATCAACTAAGGTTTTAAATGGGCTCCAAAATTCTTTTAAAACAGGTTTCCATTTTTTCTTACCGCAGGCAATTTCATCTAATGAATTTTCCATATCGGCGGTAAAACCTAAATCTACATATGTAGAAAAATGTTCTACTAAAAATTTATTTACAATACGCCCTACATCTTCTGGTGTTAAGCGACGTTTTTCTTGGCTAACATAGCCTCTATCTTGGATTGTTGAAATAATAGATGCGTAAGTTGAAGGACGACCAATGCCGTTTTCTTCCAGTGCTTTAACAAGTGTTGCTTCACTATAACGGGCAGGAGGTTCAGTAAAGTGTTGTTCTGGCATTAATTTTTTTAAGTCCATAACATCATCTTCAGATACTTTTGGCAGTAATTTATCTTTATCTGCGCTATCTGCTCCGCCTTCTGTTGCTACTTGGTAGGCTTTCAAGAAACCTGCAAATACAACTATTGATCCACTTGCTCTAAACTCATTTTTACCGCTATCATCAGCTATTGTTAACGATGTTTGATCTAGTTTTGCTGGCGCCATTTGTGATGAAACTGCGCGTTTCCAAATAAGCTCATATAGCTTTTCTTGGTCTGCTTCTAGTTTTAATTGTTTAGAAAGTTTATTAAAATCTGTCGGACGAATAGCCTCGTGAGCTTCTTGTGCATTTTGGCTTTTTGTTTTATAAAAATTTGGTTTCTCAGGTATGTAATCAGCACCATACATATTTGTAATTGTATCACGTACTGCAGTTATTGCTTCTTCGGCCATAATTACAGAATCTGTTCTCATGTAAGTAATTAAACCAGCTTCATATAAACGTTGCGCAACGCTCATAGTTTTTTTAGCACTAAAACGCAGTTTACGAGATGCATCAATTTGCAATGAAGATGTAATAAATGGAGCAAATGGACGGCGTTGGACTTGTTTTTTCTTAAGTGATTTAACACTGTAATTTAAGCCAGTTAATAATTTTTCAGCATTTTTTGCATCTTTTTCATTGTTAATGCTAAATTTTTCTTGTTTTACACCGTCTAGTGTTACAAGTTTAGAAAGGATTGTATCACCTGTTGGACAAGTAAAATCTGCTTCAATTGACCAGTATTCTTCTGGGTTAAACGCTTCAATTGCATCTTCACGTTCACAAATTAAGCGTAAGGCAACTGATTGCACGCGTCCAGCACTTAAACCAGTACGAACTTTACGCCATAAAACTGGTGATAAATTAAAACCAACTAAATAATCCAATGCACGGCGAGCTTGTTGGGCATCAATCATATCCATGGCAAGTTCACGTGGGTGAGCAACTGCATATTGTACTGCTGTTTTTGTAATTTCATTAAATTGAATACGGTAAACAGGTTTTTTATCCATATCCTTGATGCGGTGTTTTAGTTCTTCTAACACGTGCCAGCTAATTGCTTCTCCTTCACGGTCGGGGTCAGTTGCGAGATATAAAGCATCTGCTTTTTTAACGGCGGATGTTATTTCTTTCATAACCTTTTCACTACCTGTGGAAACTTTATAGTTCATGTTAAAATCATTATCTGTATCAACTGAGCCATTTTTACTAGGTAAATCACGGACATGACCAAAAGATGCCATGACTTTAAAATCTTTGCCCAAATACTTTTCAATTGTTTTTGATTTAGCGGGTGACTCAACAATAACGATATTCATTTTTTACAAAATTCCATTTAATAAATTTGTGTTTGAACTAATATATAATGAATTTTTATAAAAATGCTAGTTAAATAACTTTATTACAAACTTTTATATTGATTTAACTACCTTGACTTTTACATATATACAGGTGTATACCTAAAATTCAGTAAATTAATCTTTTTAACCTTTTTCCACTTCTGGAGAGAATTATGCGTGAATTAACGTTAAATGAAGCAGCAACCTCTTCATTGCATACTGTTTATGCCTTTGATGGCAAAACTAATGAAGAAAAATTAAGAGAAGCTTTAGACTGCTTTTTAATTGATAATATTTGTAACGATTTACTTTTTAATCTTGGTGAAATTAACCTTAAAGCAGGAAATAAGAATTTCTCAATTAATTTAACACCAGAGGAAGAAAAATTTATTTCTAAAGATGTTTTAGAAAATTCAGAAGCATTTTTAGCCTTTATTAAAATGTCTAAATTACATGGATTTACTGTAGAAGTAAAAAAAGCTGGAACCTGCCCACTACAAATTCAAGTTTCAAATACTTAATAGGAAAATATTATGAATGACGCACCTGCATTACTTATATCACCCAAAAGAGCAAAAGCCATTACTAAGTTAGATGCTGATTTTTTTACTAAGCTTATTAGTAGCTCAAATAAAAAAATTACTTCTGCTATGGCAAAAGAAGAAGATACTTGTACTATTGGCTTTAATAAAAAAGGGGTGCATGTAACGGAATCTCATTTGGATAACTCACCTGTTTTTCAGCGGTATATAGAAAAACTTAGGCTTGAAGGAATTACAAGTAAAATTAGCGTTAAAAACAATAAAGTTATTCTTAAATTTTATTGGTAGATTATTAAAAACCTCCTTTTGGAGGTTTTTTGTTTTTCTATAGTAATGAAACCCCACCACCAGGGTGTCTTTCAATTTTACCTTCTATATCTAGCTGCGTAAGTTCAATGTTGACTTCTGCTTGAGTTAAACCAGATTCTCTTACTAGTACATCTATTTTTGTGGGTGTGGAAGAAAGCATGCTTTCTATTGATTGAACAATGTTTTCAGATACTTCTTCTTGTAATGCTTCTTCTTCA
>JALTLI010000061.1 GCA_027005635.1 Alphaproteobacteria bacterium | reverse complement strand
ATTTTAAATTATTAATATCTTGTGGAAAATTTTTAATAAAATCAAAGCTACCATTGTTGCTATTTACTTCTATGTGCTGTAATAAAAACGCATATGGCAGTATGTGGGCTATTTTAGTAGTTAATTTGGCATTTGCTTGCCTTGATTGAGCAAGAGCAGGGTTTATGGCAATTTTATTATTAGATATAATAGCCACTAATAGTGGAGTATATACTGCATATTTTGATGAAGGAGCAATTTTATTTATTTCTTTTAATAAAGATAGTGTTGCAGGTATTTCAACGTTATCAATGCTTTCAATTGCCATATCCATTAATAGATCAGGGAAGTTTTTATTTGAAATATGTGGCGGAATAATATTTATAAAATCAATAATAGGTTTAGGATTGTTAGTATCATTTTTAAACCCTTTGGCTATTTCAAATATGTTTTTGTATATATCACGTGGTTTTTCATCACCTGTATCAATGGGGCCTTTAACATATTTTAAATGCCCTTTAATTTGCTGTAAAAGCTTAGGGTTTGTTTCAGTACATTTTGTTTGAATACATAAAATAGTTTTAACTTCTGCTGCTAAGCCATTAAATAATTCATCTTGCGGCGTTGCTGCTAGTTCTTCATCCATCCATTCAACGGCTTCAGTAATATCACCATCTTCAATCATACCGTCTATTTCATTAGCTGGGTTACCGCAAGCAGAAACGCCAAATAAACTAAAAACTATTAATAACTTTTTAAACATCTTTTAAACTTTTCCTGTTTCTTGAAAGTACTATATTTATTTAACATATTGAACCATTTTAGTATATTTTAGCAAGAAACAAGGGGTATATTGCCAAGAATATTAGTTTTATGCCTTGCCTAGTGTGGCTTATTAGTTCAAAATAAGATCATGTATAAAATGTTATTAGTTGTGGTTATGTTTATGGCTTGGGTGTTACCAGCAGTGGCAGATGTTCCTGTATGGCAACAAAAAGGTGAAAACCTACATTATAATATATACTTAACATTTATTAAGGCTGGTGAGGCAGAGCTTATTTATACGCCAAATAAAGAACAAAACTACACAATACAAAGTAACGCATGGACAACTTCTGGTATTAAATCATTTTTCAAATTAAAAGATACAATTACCATACAAGGAAAGCATACAATTCATACAGGGTTTTTGCCAAATAGTTACACTTTAAAATTAGCAGAAAATGATTATAGAGCAGATAAAAATGTTATTTATAATAGAGGCAATAGAGAAGTTATTTATACCAATGTATGGGGTAAGCAAGCACCACGAAGTTTTTCTGTTGAAGCAAATACCAGAGATATGATTTCAGCACTATACTTTTTACGCTCAATTAAAGGAGATGCAAAAGTTGGTGATAAATTCTCCTTACCTGTTTTTGATTTAGATAAGCCTTATTTAATGGTTGTTAAGGTTCTTTCAAAGGAAGATGTTGAAATAAATGGTCATGAAGTTTCAACTTTGCATATTCAACCTGTTTTAAAAGGAGTTTCAGAAAAAAGAACTTCAGATAAATGGCATATTTGGGTAACAGATGACGGTAATTTTACCCCAGTTAAAATAAAGGTAAAAATGAAAGTTGGTAGTTTTAAAGCTGTATTAGATTACCGTAAAATAGCGGGCAAAAAAGTGCCTTTTATAAAACCTAAGGATAAATATAATCCTTTGGTAGGGTTTTAAGTTAGCCTGTTAATCCTTCTTCAGCTATGTCTTCTTGCATATCATAACCCCATAATTTTTCTAGGTTATAAAGTTCTCTGGCATCTGGCATAAAAATATGAACAATAATATCACCAACATCAACAAGTACCCATTGATTTGCTGGCATACCTTCAATGTGTGGTGTATAGCCATGTTTGGATAGTTTTTTCTCAACATTATCAGCAAGGGTTTTAACATGAGTTTTTGATGTACCTGTAGCAATTACAAGTGTATCTGCCATACCATTATTTTTAGATAAAGGTATAACAAGGATATCTAACCCTTTTTTGTTATCTAGCGCTTGGCTAGCAATTTGAACCGCTGTTTTTAGCGTTCCGTCTGTATTCTTTACTTGTTTACTAATATTTGTACTCCTCACTAGTTATCTCCTATAGAAACCTCTGCAAAAACCATCTTTGGGTGAAAATTTACTTTCACTCGGCTTTCGCGGGACGCACATATTAAGTATATGCTTACGTTTCCACGACCTCGCAAAATTAAATTTTCATCCCAAAACGTAAACTTTTGGGTTTTGCAGAGGTTTCTATATTCTTATGTTATTACATATTAATATAAACTCAGCTAAAAACCTGCATGTTTTGTGCCAGTTTTTAGTGGCTACACTGCTTAACATACCCTTCAACTAAATGTGAAGAAGCAAGTTGGGCTGGTGTTAAATCAAGAAAAGATGTTTTGTTTAGTTTAATATCTTTTCTAATATTTGTTGCCCTACCTTTATGGGTTGGGGTAAACATTACCCTCCACTGAGGTATTGGCGTTAGCTTAACCTTTGTTTTTACACGTTTATCTGCATAACTTACAAAGGCTGGGCTTTTTAGTAATTTGGCATAATTGGCAGAGTGATCCTCACCTTCGCGAGAAAAAATAACCACAGAAGTTGATTGCATAATATTTTGCCAATTTTTCCATTTATGAAAGTTTTCCATGTTATCTGCACCCATTAGCCATATAAAATTGGTATTTTTGTATTGTTTTTTTATACTTTGCAAGGTTTTGGCTGTGTAAGCAGATTTTGAATTTTCTTCAAAATAGCAAACTTTTAACCACGGGTGGTTTTTAGCTAATATTTCACATAAACCTGCCCTATGCTTAAAATCAGCAATATCAGATTTGCTTTTATGGGGGTTTTGCGGGTTAATTAATAACCAAACTTCTTTTAATCCTAAGCGTTTTTTAGCCTCCAGCGCCATGTGCAAATGCCCAAGGTGAGGTGGGTTAAATGATCCGCCTAATAATCCGATGTATCTAATATAAGTCTCTCCATACTTAACCAGTAGCTGGTTTTTAAATACTTGTGTTTATATTTTGCAGGTATTTTTAGCTAAATACAAGCATTATAAGCGTAAAATTAATAGTGAGGTGTTAATTATGCAACTGTAATTATGTTTTGTAACATTTCAATTCCAATATCACTATCATTTAATGCAGGAATATAGGCAAAGTTTTTTCCTCCTGCATTTAAAAAAGTTTGTTTTCCTGTTATGGCTATTTCTTCTAGTGTTTCAATGCAATCACTAGCAAAACCTGGGGTTATGACAGCTAAATTTTTAATATTTTGTTTGGCTAAATTATTTAAAGTAAATTCTGTTGATGGTTCTAGCCATTTATCTTTGCCGAATTTGCTTTGGTAACTCATTATTATTTTTTCTTTGCTCCAGCCTAATTCTTTGCCTAGTAATTCGGTGGTTTTTTCACAGTGATTAGGGTAAGGGTCTCCGTTTTTAAAATATCTTTCAGGTATGCCGTGGTAGGAACATAAAATTGCATCAGGTTTAAATTTTAAATCTTTAAGCGCAACCTTAATACTTTTTGCTAGGGCTTGTATGTAGTACTTATTATCATAATACGGTTCTACTACCTGTAAAGTTGGTACGTGGCGCATTTTTGTTAAGGCATCAAAAGTTGCATCGTAAACGCTAGCGGTTGTTGTGGCAGAATATTGTGGATACAAAGGTAACAAAATTATTTTATCTACACTTTTATTTGTAAGTTCTTTTATGCCATCAGCTATAAATTTGTGTCCGTAGCGCATTGCCCATGTTACAGGAAGCTCCGAAGTTGTTAATTTTTCAGCTTGAGACTTTGTAATTGTTAATAACGGGCTTTCATTTTTTTTATAATCCCAAATTTTGGCATAATTTTTCATGGATTTTTGTGGAATTATTTGGAGTAAAACGCCGTTTAACAATGTTTTCCATAATAATGGAGGCAACTCCACAACCCGTGGGTCAGAAAGAAAAATTTTTAAATATCTCCGTACGGCAAAGTAAGTTATTTTTTCAGGGGTGCCTAAATTAACCAATAAAACACCAGTTTTTTTATGGTTATTATTGTTAGGTTTTTGTAACTTGTTTTTGTTTTTCATAAAGGTAAAACTACATTGCTATATTTAAACTGTAAACAATAAAGTAAATAGTATGAATCTATTTAATAATTAGGTTTAGCACAGAATATGCGTTATAGGAGGATATTTTACTTGCACCATTACAAACGCCATGTTAGATAATAACCATAGTTAATTTAATGAAAGATATGGTCATCAGGATTTAAATTAGCTATATTGTTTGCAAACAATATTAAAAATGAGTGAATTCATAAATTATGGCATTTGGACCAGAAAAAAGATACGGTAAAGCTTTATTTGAGCTTGCCACAGAAGAAAAACAAACTACAGCCTTAGTAAAAGAGGCTGATACTCTTATATCTATACTACAAGATGAAACAAATGAACTTGTAGCTTTAATCAATAATTCAATGCTTTCTAGCCATAAAAAATCAGATGTTTTTGTTGATATTTTAAAGAAATCCAAAGCATCTGATACTATGCGCAAGTTTGTTGGCTTAATGGTTAAAAATGGTAGAGGTGAAGTATTACTTGGAGCTTTAACATGGTTCAAAGATTTTTACTTGGCAGAAGAAAAAGTAGTAAAAGCTAAAGTAACTACAGCTTTTCCATTGGCTACATCACAAAAAGCTGAAATTGAAAAGTTTGTTAAAAAACAAGTTAAAGGCTCTAAAAAAATTGAGCTAGAAGAAAAAGTAAATGAAGAATTGATTGGTGGCTTTAAAGTATTAATTGGTTCACAGGAATTTGATGCAAGTTTAAGCGGAAGTTTAAACAAGATTAAAACAAGTCTAAGAAATTAAAAGGAATATAAAAAATATGGATATTCGTGCAGCAGAAATTAGTAAAGTTATCAAGGAACAAATCGCTGGTTTTGATACAGGTGTTTCCCACGCAGAAGTTGGTCAGGTGCTATCAGTTGGTGATGGTGTAGCCCGTGTGCATGGTCTAGATAATGTTCAAGCTGGTGAAATGGTTGAATTTGCAAGTGGTGCTAAGGGTATGGCGCTTAACCTAGAAGAAGATCATATTGGTTGTGTTGTTTTTGGTTCAGATAGTGAAATCAAAGAAGGTGATACTGTTAAAAGAACATCTAAAATTGTTGAAACACCGGTAGGTAAGGAACTTTTAGGTAGAGTTGTAGATGCTTTAGGTAACCCAATTGATGGTAAAGGTGAATTAAAAGCTAAAAAATTTAGCAAGGTTGAAACTATTGCCCCAGGGATTTTAGCACGTAAATCTGTACACGAACCTATGCAGACTGGTTTAAAAGCTATTGATGCTTTAGTGCCAGTTGGTCGTGGTCAGCGTGAACTTATTATTGGTGACCGTCAAACTGGTAAAACCGCAGTAGCTGTTGATGCTATTATTAACCAAAAGCTAACTCATAATACAGATAAACCTGTATTTTGTATATATGTAGCAATTGGTCAAAAGCGTTCAACTGTTGCCCAAGTTGTTAAAAAATTAGAAGAATCTGGCGCAATGGAATACACAATTGTTGTTTCTGCTACAGCTTCTGATCCTGCTCCGATGCAATTTTTAGCACCATATACTGGTTGTGCAATGGGTGAATATTTCCGTGATAATGGCATGCATGGTTTAATCGTTTATGATGATTTATCTAAGCAAGCTGTAGCTTATCGTCAAATGTCACTTTTACTTCGTCGCCCACCAGGAAGAGAAGCTTACCCTGGTGATGTTTTTTACATTCACTCTCGCTTACTAGAGCGTGCAGCTAAACTTTCTGATGAAATGGGCGGTGGTTCATTAACTGCTTTACCTATTATTGAAACACAAGCTGGTGATGTGTCTGCTTACATTCCAACTAACGTGATTTCTATTACTGATGGTCAAATTTTCCTTGAAAGTGATTTGTTCTGTGCTGGTATCCGTCCTGCGATTAACGTTGGTTTATCTGTTTCTCGTGTTGGTGGGGCTGCTCAAATTAAAGCTATGAAACAAGTTGCTGGTACTTTGCGCCTAGATTTAGCGCAATTCCGTGAAATGGCTGCATTTTCTCAGTTTGCCTCAGATTTAGATGTTTCTACCCAAAACTTACTTGCTAGAGGTGAGCGTTTAGTTGAACTATTAAAACAAAAACAATACTCTCCACTAAGTGCAGCAGAACAGGCTGTAGTTATTTACGCAGGTGTTAAGGGTATGCTTGATAATATTGAAGTTACTGATATTACTAAGTTTGAAGATCATTTAGTTGATCTTGTTCGTACTGCTCACTCTGATTTACTAGATGCAATTACTGAAAAAGGTAAACTAGATGCAAAACTTGAAGAAGAAATTAAAACTACTATTCAAGCGGCACTAGATTGCTTTGGTGATGAAACACCTAGTAAACCTAGTAAAAAAACTAAAAAATCAAAAGCAGCGTAAGGAAGAAATAGGAGAAACATAACATGGCTTCCTTAAAAGATTTACGCAGTAGAATACAATCTGTTAAGAATACTCAACAGATTACTAAAACTATGAA